>NZ_JBWYIP010000010.1:0-153116 GCF_056783825.1 Acinetobacter sp. 24-47-39 | reverse complement strand
TTCAACACCAGAGTTACCACCACCGATCACAGCCACACGTTTCCCTTTGAACAATGGACCATCACAGTGTGGGCAGTACGCAACACCACGGGTTTTGTATTCTTGCTCACCCGGTACATTCATTTCTCTCCAACGTGCACCTGTAGACAAGATGACCGTTTTCGATTCAAGTTTTGCACCATTCTCTAAAGTTACTTCAACTAAACCGTTGGCAGTTTCATCCGCACCTTTGATGTCAGACACACGTTGTAAGTTCATGATGTCGACACCGTATTCACGAACATGTGCTTCCATTTCAGCAGCAAACTTAGGACCTTGCGTCTTTTGCACTGATGTAAAGTTTTCAATGTCCATCGTGTCCATGACCTGACCACCCATGCGCTCAGCAACGATCCCCGTACGGATACCTTTACGAGCGGCATAGATTGCAGATGTGTTACCTGCAGGACCACCACCGATCACAAGCACGTCAAATGCATCTTTGGCATTGAGCTTTTCAGCATCTTTCGCTGCAGAGTTAGTATCGAGCTTCGCAACAATCTCTTCCAATGTCATACGACCTTGACCGATATGTTCGTTGTCTTGGAACACCATTGGAACAGCCATGATTTTGCGTTCTTCAACTTCGTCTTGGAAGAATGCACCATCAATCATGGTTGCTGTTGTGCCAGGGTTGTAGATTGCGATCAAGTTAAGTGCTTGAACCACATCTGGACAGTTATGACAGCTTAAAGATACGAATACGTCAAAGTCAGATTTGATTTCTAATGCTTTGATGGATGCTAATACTTCATCAGATACTTTTGGTGCATAACCAGAAGTTTGTAGCAATGCCAAAATCAAAGAAGTAAACTCATGACCCATTGGTAAACCTGCGAAGAAGACACGCGGTTCTTCACCTGCTTTTGCAATACCAAAGCTTGGCGCACGTTTATTTTGACCATCAAAACGAGCTGTGACGAATGGAGAAAGTGCCACCACTTCTTCCACAAGTTCTTTGATTTTTGCAGATTTGTCTGAATCATTTAAAGTCGCAACCAATTCGATTGGACCTTCTAGGCGTTCTAAAAGCGTTTTTAATTGAGCTGAAGTATTTTGATCTAACATTGCTAACGTCTCCAAAGGAGTAATATTTGTTTGATAAAGCTATATTAGAAGAAATACAAAAATAGGTAAAACAGTTAGTTTACATAAAGACTATCGAAAAATTGAATTAAAAAATCATCCATTTAAAAATGAATGATTCTTTTATGATGATCGTAACAGTACAAACTTTAACTATATCTCCAAACGTTGAGTGATCGTTTGAATTCTGCTTTTAAAACTACGAGCTAATCCAAAGAAAATAAACATTGCCAATAACATGATAGCTGAGAGCAGCATGAACATCATCTTGACGACTTCTGAGATTTGTCGTGCCTGATTTGCCCGAGGATCTATCGCTTTTGCCCAAGGAGTAATAGATTGACCATACACTTGTTGCTGCATTGACCATAACTGCTCTGCATTAAAGCCATATTCGACAAACTGTTTTTCATTTCTTTCAGCTTGCGCAAGTCGAGCTAAATATGCAGTTGCTAGCTTGGTATCTTCAGGTTTGTGAATCAAAGCCACTTGCGCAAGGACGTAGGCTTGAATAATTGGATTGACCTGTTGTTCACTCATGATGACAGCAATCTGACTTTCATGAATCGATTTATCATAATGACTTAATTGATATTGTTGTTCTAAAGACTCATCATTCAAGTCATATTGAACATAGGTCAAACTTGACCAAATTAAGATGACAGCAATTAACCAACCTACAAACTTAAGCACAAATGATTGAAAGCGCACATAGAAAAAACTTATTTTTTTTAAAAAATGAACAATAAAAAAAGCACCAATGACTGAGCTAAATACTTTTAGAATTAACCAGCCTAACCAAGATATTAAATTAAAAAAATAGTCAGGCTGATGTTGGTACACGTTTAAGACTTCATTTAAACTATGTGGCAAATGAAGCTGCTGAACAGTTTCACTCATGCCCATAAAACCATAAATCATGTCCTGATGAATAAAAAGCGACACGACTGAAATGATGAATACACTGGTACTCAAAAATCCCCATAAATTAAGTATGCGATTTCGTTTGTACAATTCAGACAATCTTTTCTGAATCTCAGTCTGCGCCACAAGATATTCATTGGTTTTATTCAAATTTAAACCTCAAGATATTAGTGTTTTGGCTGATTTTGACTCGAATCCAAAACAAGTTGTTGAAGATTTCCTTGCAAAGCCTTAATACGGATTGATGCCTCTTCACGTTTTTGCATCCCTTCTTTCTGAATACTAATAACATCATTCACTGTTTTAATGAGGGTATTTTGAACATGTTCAAGTGTTTCAATGTCAATCACTGAACGTTGATTTGCTCGAGCAGTATCGACTGAATTCTGGTGTAATAAATCTGCATTTCGTTTAAGCAATTCATTCGTCGCATCATCAATAGTATTGGCCAATTGGACGCTATTTTTTTGTTCCTGTAATGAAATCGCCAAACTAATTTGATTTTTCCAAGCAGGAAGCGTGATATTTTTTATCGCATAAAACTTATCCACCAACATTGAATTATTTGATTGAATAATTCGAATCATCGGTAATGTTTGCATCGCAGATTGTTGCAATACCTGTAAATCACTCACTCTTTTTTCCAAATTGTTTGCTAAGTGATTTAAGTCGTAGATTTTTTGATTGGTTTGCGCATCTTGTTCTAGCGTACTCAATTCAGCTATTTGCTCTTGAACTTCTTGTTGTTTAATTTTCCCTGCAGCAATATAAACCCCTAATTGTTTATATTCATCCTGCACACCATCAAACATACGATCCAATGTATTTACACGGTCTTTTAAACCTTGTTGAGAGGTTTCGATTTCTTTAACTAAAGCATCTATTTGTTCTTTAGTGGAATTGAACTTTTGATCAAAGCTCTGCTTCGCACCTTTAAATCGATTTAAGATACTGCCCAAGAAGCCTGAACTTTTAGCAGGGCTTAAAATACTGTTTGTATTGAGCTGTTGAGCCACTGTAACGACTTCATTTAACTTTTGACCTGTTGCATCCAAATCTTTATTTTTGACTAAATCCAGCAGTTCATCCGTATAAGTCGCCGTTTTAGTCGCAATGTTTTTCCCATATTCAGCAACCGTTGCATGATTCATATCAGCTAGTTCTTGGTGTACTGATTCGACTGCTACAAGGTCTGACGTCGTCAACCCAATTTCTTTTAAATCTAACTTGGAAAACTTTTCCTCCGTAGAAATTAAGCTTAACGATTCATTTTTCTTTTGAATTGGTAAATCAGACATAACACACCTTATTCTTTAATTAATGATTTTTTTAGAGATCGAATCAATTGTTCACGACTTTGATCTAACTTTTCAATATCGACTGCGCCATTTTTAATTTGAGTTTGCTCAAGATGATATTGCCAAGCTGGGATTAATACTTGCTGCGCTTCGCGAAAACGATCCGTTAGAGTTAATGAAAGTTGTTGAGTCAATTGCATTTGCATGAGAGAAATATCATTGTTTGCTTGTACCGACTCTAATGTTTGTATTTTTTTAGCCATTCGCTCCTCAAAGTTATCAAGTGGATGGCGCTGATGAGAAAAATCTGGGTATTCTGTTAAAAATTGTCTTGCTGCTTGAATGTAGCGCGCCATTTGCTCTCTTAAACCAACTGCTTGCTGAAATCGAGAACTAGACTTTTGGATTTCAATGTGAATACGTTGGGACAGCTGATCAGCATCTAGAATGAGTCTATCTAAATCACGAATATAAGAAATTTGACCCGCACCGAACTCCAAATCCAGACCTAACCACTTTTGGAGAGCATTAAATTTTTTTTGTTTTAATTTCTTTTTGGATTGATTCAATTTTTGAATAATATCTGAAATTGTTTCGCTTAATTTTTTATTCAAAGTGGGGTCTATACCTACCAATAGAGCATTTTGTGCCTGCACAATATGTTCAGCATATAAATTAAGTTTAGACGAATCAGTCAATAAAGGAACAAGATCATGCCTCTTAATTGAGAGCAAATCCGAAGGATTAACTTCAATTTGATTTAAGGGTATAAGCTCATTAAAAGATGACATTGGTGTAATTTAAGAAAGTGATCAGCAATTTTTAAATGTAGCAATAAACTGTTCAAAATATACTAATTTTTGCAAAATATTACACAAAATCAAACACAAAAAAAGCCAGCAAATGCTGGCTTTTTTATTAATGAGGTTTAGATTTTCTCATTCTAAGCCAACTTAAACCAATGAGTCCTAAAAGCCCAAACCCACCTAGGCTACCCCCTCCACTCGTACGAGAACTTCCAGGCCCTGTTTCCGTATTTAGAACAGCTAATGTTCCCTCACCTGATGAAGCGCCGTCTGCGTCCAATACTGAGTACTTAAGATCATAGGAAAAGACATCTAAATTATTGTTCAACTGAACTCGAATGTTTCCACCATAGCACTTTTTAAAACGGTCATTAGCACATGGCTCTACCCGATCCGCGATAATTGAAACGGGATTCGGTACTCTTGCAAAATAAATTGATACCTCATCCCCATTAGCATTATGGTAAAACTCCTTTTTATTTGGAGGATTGATTGCATTTCTGTTGCCATCACCAGCATCACTCGCTTCAGCCAGTAAATTTACACTGATTTGAGTCGATTTTTTTGGATTGATTGTATATTCCACACGTTCAGGAACAGTTGGCACGATATTGATAAAATTACCAATTAAATATGCACTTGATGTTTTTTTACTGTCACTTTTTGAAGTAAGCGTATATGTACAGAATTCAGAGTCTCCACTCGGTGTTATGCGACCATCTGTTCTATACATGACTATCTGCTTAAGCTGCGGTTTCCACTCACATTTCAACCGATCATCAAACTTACCTAAGAATGTTTTATCGATATCTAATTTCCCAACTCCCACAACCTCAACTTTGACATCATAATTATCAACATTAAGATGCTCAATTTTTCGCACCTTACCATCAGGAGAAACAAATTCATCTGGTAAATTCAATTTAAATGGATCGAACAAAATTGGACGATATTGATTAAGATTATTTAACTCATTAAAAAATGCTTTTTGATCGGTGAGCTCCTTATTATAATAATCAATCACTTCTTCTTTGGTTTCAGGATCGGCAATAGCATCTTTGAATGCTTTAATTCTATTCTCAGTTGATTTCTTTATTTGAACCAGTGATTCATTTGCTTTACTTAAATTGGAAACAGTCAACTTTAAGGTTTCTATCGCACCAATATCGCAAGTATTGGGAGTCGCATCTAAACTGTTGAGCGAGTCCAATCCAATTCGATTAATACCTCGTTGATCAAGCAGCGAACAACCATCAGTACCAAAATCAACTAAATCTTTACCGCTAGAATTAATCTTTGGAAAAAAGACAGGATGAAAGTTAGTATTCTCATCATTAACCGGTAACGATGTTGAAAACAGATCATTGATACTCAATTGACTAACATCAAGACTATTTTTTTGTGCATTTTCTGACGCTTTTGCTGGTAGATCACAGTCTATAGATGGATTACTCAGTGGAATAGCATTTGCCAATAATTCAATACGTGCTGACTCAACTTGGCTCACATCACCGTGACTATATATACAGGCTTTAGCCTGATTAAAACCTATCACATTATGATTTAAGGCTTTTGCACCTGTATTTCCATACCAAAGCACAGATCGCGCGGTATTGGCGATAATCGTATTACTATCGAGCTTCAAAATAGAATTGGGACTCAAATTTATTTGACCCCCATCTGTTAAACGATCACTAAATTGAAAAATTTGACCTTGTGTATTATTTAATACATTGGAAGAGATTGTATTTGCTTGCAATTGTGCTGTAGGTTCACCACAAAATGAGAATAAACTGTTTGAAGCTGTATTTCCATTTTCGGTAATAGACATACGGGATAAATCAATCTTACGACGTGTGAACACAAGATTATCCAAGCAAGACATTGCTATAACAGCGCCTTGCTGAGCTGTATTACCACTCACCCACCCGACCGAATAACTTAAAGAGCTATCACTGTCATTCAAAAATATCGCTCCACCTCTTAACGCTGAAGACTTTGTGATATTTACATTGTATAAATCAGTCTCACCCCCCAATAGCAAAGCGCCACCATTGGTAGATGATTTACCATTTGTCAGCTCTATATTTCTTAAACTCAAACTCGGTCGATTTAGATTGGTCGTATTGAAAATGCGATGTGTATTTTGACCATTAATTATAGTTTGAATTTTAGTTTGCGCAGGATAACTATTTGAAATGACATTCGGTTTGGAATAATCGACAGGCTCTTTTCCCCTAATAATCACTGAAGAAGTTGGCTGAAGCTCTGCATTCAAGCTATAGGTACCAGCTTCAAGCTGAATAATGTCAGTTTGTACTCGATCTGTATTTCCTTTAGCACAACCTCCATAAGCTCGATTAGTCGAAGCAGCCGTCAACGCTTCTCTGAGTGAACACTTTGCATCATTAGTACCGTCTTCATCATCAAAGGTAGTGACATAAATTATTGTATCTTCAGCAGCCATCAAGGACATTGCAGACAGAACTGCTAAGGTCAAAAAAGCTTTTCTACTTTTCAACATACGATTCCCTTATTATTTTTTTCTACGTATCGCGATTAAAGTCATCAGACCTAATACGGAGATTAGACCTAGTCCCCCACCAGAAGTTTTTACTTTATCGCTTGTATAAGTATCTCTGGGGTCTTGTTTAATGACAGTTGGAATTTCAATATAAGGATTCATTGACTCATTCAATTGACGTGTAGAAACAACGACCAAAACTTTAAAATCATCAGTTCCGTGCCAATTCCCTTGAGGCGTATAAGTAAACTCCCCATTTTGGAGTAGTTCAGCTTTACCTTTACTTGGAGAATTATTTTGTTGGATGATCATACAGCCCGCTTGCCATTCTTCTTTTTTGGGATGAGGTCCGACTAAGGCATCACATTGACTAGCAGGTATTAGCTCACCATCGCCTAGAAAATCATTAATATTTAACTTAACAATTTCTCCGTAAAATATATCTTTGCCAAATCTACCTGAAGACGTACTTGACTGAATCAGTTCGATTGCGCCTCGATCACACAAAATACGATCCTTACGTGCGTTGCCACGCTGATCAACTGTTTCACATGATGTACCATTTGAATCTGGTCCACGATTAATGATCGGAGAATCTGTCAATTGTCGATAACTAGGCAACACTCTTGGGCGGAAATATCCTAAAGCATAGCCAGAATAGACTTTGAACGGACATAAAATGCCAGACGAATTAACATCACATTCACCTTCTACATCAGTCCCAGCTAATAATGTGCGCTCGCCCAGTTGTTCTGAAGCTATGCCCTCACAACCAAAGCCATATAAATTATTGTTTAAATTTGATTGATCTATTGCAGTCTCTACACGACAGTCTCTATTGCCATTTTTTGCAATTATATTGTTAGTAAGCGATGCCTTCTTAAACGGTGCATTAAAAATCAAGCCAAAATCATTAAAGACCAGCGTATTGTTATTAAGTGCAATACCATCCTTCACATTGATAATATAGCCCTTATTATTAAAAATTGTTGAATTGGTCACTTTGGCATAATTGAGATTGGTCACCTTAGTTTCATCTTCTCTCAACACTTTATGGCTATAGATTGCGAAACCTTCTGAATCTGTTGTTTTATTACCTTTAATAACAGAAGCACTAATGTCAAAATCAGGATATTCACTATATAAAACAGCACCTTGTTGTGCTTGATTGATTTCCAATAACGAATTAACTAAATTCACTCGCGCGGAACGAATTTTGCTAGTTTCGGATTCAATAAATGATTCAACATTATAAATCGCACCACCAAAATTTGCTTTGCCATTGATAAGATGGCTTTTATCAAATTTTAGCCGTTCATAATTGAGAATTAATCCACCTTTGTCTTTGCATACAGATGCAGTACAACCTTGCAAGGTAATTTCGTAAAATTCCACACCAATTGCAGCATCTCTAATTTCATCATCAGCTTTAGGACGAATTCGCTCAATATGGAAAATTCTATCAGTACCCTTCATTGTTATGACGGCATTTTTTGTACCAGGAATATCGTCGACAATGGTAGTTTCATACTGCGTTCTAAAAACCATCGGTTTAGAGATGCGAACTTGCTCGTTTAGGAGATATTCTTTCGTAGATAAGATAATATTATCTGTGGCATCTTTACCACCACAGCCATTGAGACCTGCTTCAGGTTTACCCTGATTAATATATTCAATTGCTTCACGCAACGAACATTCATCATCATTTTTGGTGATATCTTCAGTGGTCGTAACCACAATATCTGCACTGAATACATGCCCTGTTGCACACAACAATACAAGACCTAAGCCCCGTCTGAGCATTACCATCTCCTTAATTTTTCTTTATTTTTTTAAGTAGCGAACTTTAATTATGTAGCGCTATTTGTCCATTTTGACTAATCTGTCACAAATTTTTAGAATTCTCAATTATTTTTAAGTAAAAAATTGCCGAGTTCAGATAAAATCTACATTTTGAGTTTTGAATAACATTTAAAAAGCATTTAAGCACTATACTGATCGATGAGCGCGTAGATTTGCTTAAGGGTTGCGTTGGATAGCTTAACTTTTTCACCCTGTAGTAACTTTGATAATTGATCAACCGTTTGTAATAAGGTACTGGTCTGTATCGGGCCATTGGTCAGCAGATAATCAATAATTAAAGGATCAAAATGCACACCTTTACGATCTAACACAGAATGTAATAAGGCATAGCGGTCAGCGTAGGATTGACCTGTTGGCACTTTAACACTCACCGCTTGAGTTAATCTCGACTGAAGATCTGGTAATTCAAGTTTCAATTCAATTGGCGCAGATCTAGATGAAAAGACTAGTTGTCCTCCACCATCATTATTATTATTTATTAAATGAAATACCGCCTTTTGCCAATGCGGTACACCACTAATCGCTTCAATATCGTCTAGAGCGACCAAATCATAACGATCCAATGAAGTAATCGCCTCAATTGGAGCATCGAGCAACTCTAGCAATGAAACTTTAATTGCAGATTTCCCAACATCTAGATATGAGTCACATATCGCAGTTAATAAGTGACTCTTACCTGTGCCCGCACCGCCATAAAGGTAAAATCGATTCATTAATCCAGCATGAAGTTGGCGAACTGCATCAATGACGGGTCCCCAACCTGGGCCGGAAAAATCACTGATCCGTGCATCAAGTTGAGGTTCTATATCAAGTTGCAGTTGCCGCATAAATGCTTGGTCACCTTAAGGTTCTTTATTTTGTTTCTGCACATCGATTTTTTCAGATGTTGCAATATCTTGTTGATTATTGATTGATTGTGGTTTGAGATCAAGCTCAATATCAACCTGATCGGTTTGGATTGTAATTTCACCACCACCATGATCAGCTACGGCAACAGCTGGCGTACCATAAATTGTACTCCTTTCATAAGTGTCACGTGCATGTCGGAGCAGTACCACGATTACAGCTGCAACAGGTAATGCAATCAACATACCCAAGAAACCAGCCAATTGTGCACCAGCCAATACAGCGAATACGACCGCTACTGGAGAAAGACCAATTTTATCTCCCAATAAGAATGGCTGAAGCACATAACCTTCAACAGCTTGCCCTACCATGAACACCACTGCAACTAAAAGGAGTTGAGTCCAATCCATACCAAATTGAAAGAAAGTTGCGATCACGGCAGCAATAATTCCTACTGCAAATCCTAAATATGGGATGATACTTGCCAAGCCTGCAATCATGCCAATAATCAAACCAACTTCCAGACCAATCAATTGTAAACCAACGGCATAAACAATCCCCAAAAGGATCATCACGAGGAATTGTCCTTTTACAAATGCGCCTAGTACGCTATGGCATTCACCTACGATTTCAAGCGTTGAAGCTTCATAAGGGCGTGGAATGAGCCGACGTAAACTATTCAGCATTCGATCCCAATCTAAGAGGAAGTAAAATGCAATAATTGGAATCAGTACAATTGTCCCACCAATTTGAATAAAATTCAGACCAGATTGTGCCAATTTGAGTGCCATCGCTTGGATACTGTCAGCACTATAATTGGTTTGAACATACTCCATAACAGCTGCTGAAATCTGATCTACATCTAATTCTAGTGGCACTATATTGAAAGTATCTGATAACCACGGTAAGAAGCTATAATTTACCCAATGAACTACTTTCGGGATACTGGATTTAGCATACATCAGCTGTTCCCAAATTAATGGAACCAAATACCACATTGCCCATGTGATCACGACACCAATACCAATAAATACCAAACTGATAGACAACCAACGAGGTAAACCTATCTTATGCAATCGATCAACCAATGGACTGAAAAGATAAGCTATTAAAAATGCACCAATAAATGGGATTACGACCGGTTTTAATAAGTATAAAATCCAGAGAAATAAAGCTATCCCTGCAAGGATAAAAACACGGCGTAGGGTACGATCTACCATAGAAACTCGCCTTTTTTAAGATTATTCGTTATGTAAAGGAAAATATTTTAGTAAAGATAACATTTTAGTGCATAAATAACATAAGAGTTTCGTATATTCAGGTTATAATCCCCGCGCGAATGCGGAGACTTCAATATGAGCAACTCAACTTCTACCCCAAACACTGGTTTAAGCTACAAAGATGCAGGTGTCGACATTGAGGCGGGCGACGCGTTAGTCGATCGTATCAAATCAGTCGCTAAACGCACGACTCGTCCTGAAGTAATGGGCGGTCTTGGTGGCTTCGGTGCACTTTGTAAAATTCCTAAAGGTTATGAAGAACCTGTTCTCGTATCTGGCACAGACGGTGTTGGTACAAAATTACGTTTAGCATTGAATTTAAACCGTCATGACACAATCGGTCAGGATTTGGTTGCAATGTGTGTGAACGACTTACTTGTCTGTGGTGCTGAACCACTCTTCTTCCTTGATTACTACGCAACTGGTCACCTTAATGTTGATGTTGCAGCAAATGTAGTGACAGGTATTGGTAAAGGTTGTGAGCTTGCTGGATGTGCGTTGGTCGGTGGTGAAACTGCTGAAATGCCAGGCATGTATGAAGGTGAAGATTACGATTTAGCTGGTTTCTGTGTAGGCGTTGTAGAACAAAGTAAAATTATTGATGGCTCTAAAGTTAAAGCTGGTGACGTTTTAGTTGGTGTTGCTTCAAGCGGCGCACACTCTAATGGCTACTCTCTTCTTCGTAAAATTTTAGATGTAAAAAATGTTGATTTAACTCAAATTGTTGATGGTCGTCCACTTGCTGATGTAGCAATGGAGCCAACTCGTATCTACGTTAAACCAATTCTAGAGCTTCTCAAACAGGTTGATGTTCATGCGATGGCACACATCACAGGTGGCGGTTTACCAGGTAACTTACCTCGCGTATTACCAAATGGTGCCCAAGCTGTAGTAAACGAATCTTCTTGGGAATGGCCTGAGCTGTTCAAACTTCTTCAACGTGAAGGTGGTGTAGAACAATTTGAAATGTACCGCACATTCAACTGTGGCGTAGGTATGGTTCTAGTTGTTGATGCTGCTGAAGCTGATAAAACAGTTGAAATCTTAAATCAACTCGGCGAAAAAGCATGGACAATGGGCCACATTGTTGACAATGCTGAATCTGTCGAAGGTGCAGACGAAAAAATTCGTGTGATCTTCGCTTAATCTGTTTATTGTTATAACATGATTAAAATTGCTGTTTTAGTATCAGGTAACGGATCAAACCTACAAGCATTAATCGATGCAAACCTTTCAGGTCAAATTGTCGGTGTGATCTCGAATAAACCTGCTGCTTACGCACTTGAGCGTGCTGCTCATGCCAACATTGCAACTGCAGTGATTGAACATAAAAACTTCCCAGATCGTGAAGCATTTGATGATGTTATGCACCAGCAACTGCTCGACTGGGAAGCTGATCTTGTGGTTTTAGCGGGGTTTATGCGCATTTTAAGTGCTAAGTTCGTTAAAGCATGGGAGGGTAAAATGATCAATATCCACCCCTCTCTGCTGCCAAATTACAAAGGAATGCATACACATCAACGTGTATTAAATACTGGTGATCTATGGCATGGTTGCACAGTACATTATGTCACTGCAGAACTAGATGCAGGTCAAGCACTTGCTCAAGGCGTACTCAAAGTTTCTCACCATGATAATGTTGCATCTTTAGCAGATCGTGTACATCAACTTGAACATTTAATTTATCCTCAAGTTGTAGAATGGATTTGTAATCAAACCATTCAAGTCACATCCGAAGGCGTGCACTATAAAAATCAAATTTTGAAAGATCCAATACAGTTCTGTCATATTTGATTTAAAAAACGCAGCTTAGGCTGCGTTTTTTAGTGGCGTCAAAATAGTTTTTAAATGCTCAGCTAATTGCTCAGGATGTTCAAGTGGGAACATGTGTCCACCTTCAAAAATACTAAAAGGCACACCAAACTTTTTCCTCACTTTATGAGGGAATTTACGTGCTAAGAATGGACCTTCAGAAGCAACAATTAATTGAGTTGGAACTTTGAGCTTAGGTTGAGGCAGCCACCATAATGAAGGATTGGTTCTAAAAATATCCACTTCAATAGATTTTGGAATCGCCAATTCAACGCCGCCACGCGTTGGATCTTCAACTAATGCAAATTGAATATAGTTATTAAAACATTGCTCATCAAATGCTGCATATAATGCTTTGGGTCGAAGTAATGTTGCAGCCTGCTCACGACTATCCCAGTGATCACGTCGACGTTTAGACAATGCCGCTGGCGACATTTGATCCACTACTTTTAACTTTAAAGACTTTGCAATATGCATAGCAAATGATTCTAGCCCCATAATAAGAGGTGGATCGAGAAGAATAGTTTGACTAAAAAGTTCTGGGCATTTCAACGCAGCTTTGAACGTCAAAACTCCTCCTAAGGAGTGCCCGATACCAATCACTTTACGACCATGGGATTTCTGAACAATATTATCAATCACTTGCTGTGTCATACTTTCCCAGTGTTGATCTACAGGATAACGTTGATCAACACCAAGATTGGTCGTATAAATCACATCGAATTGATCAGACAAAGCATCAAAAAATTTTTGATAAACTTTCGATGGAACCCCGTTGGCATGAGCAAAATGGATCAATGGTTTCATTGGATTCGATTCACCTGCTCAGATTGAATCTGCTTGGAAATTGAAGAAGCAAAACCTTGACCAATTTCACTTCCAAGTCGTCCAAGCACAGAATCAAAGGGGCTACGTTGAATAGTATAATCTACCGTTTTTTCGACTTTTAATTCACGTTTCAGTGTGTGAATACTGCCAATCCGATCTGCGATACCGAGCTTCACAGCCTGCTCACCAGTCCAAAACAAACCTGAAAATATAGCAGGGTCTTGCGATTTCAATTTATTGCCACGACCTTTTTTGACTGCATCAATAAAATGTTGATGAACATTATCCAATACACCTTGTACGTGTGCACGTTGTGCAGGATCAACTGGTTGTGTCATCGACAATAATGCTTTGTTCTCACCTGAAGTCATGGTGCGATCTTCAACGCCAAGTTTTTGCATCAAACCACTCACTCCATAGTTTGGCATAATGACGCCAATTGAGCCGACTAAACTTGATGGATTAACAATAATTTCATCCGCTGCAGACGCAATGTAATATGCACCTGAAGCACCTGTGTCACCAATTAATGCATAAAGTTTTTTATCTTTATAAACCGACTTTAAATATTGGATCTCTTGCCAAATTTCATCAGACTGAACTGGAGATCCACCCGGAGAGTTAATATTTAAAACAACAGCTTGCGATTGCTTGCTTTCAAATGCTTTTTTCAAACCTTTGATCGTATCTGCACTATTCACACTTTGCTGGTCTGCAGCAATCGTTCCTACAATATCGACTGTAGCAATATGCTGTGATGACACCGCACTATCAGTGGAAGTCGTTGAACAACTTTTCCCCATGACCAAAACTATAAACAACAGATATGCGAAAGTAAGAAATTTAAAAAAGATTCCCCAACGTCTTGCACGTCTCTGTTCTTCTACAGATGCGAGAACAGCTTTTTCTAAAATTTGCCATTCTTTTCCGTTCGGTTGGTTATTTGGTTTTTGATTTTCATTTTGTGGTTCAGGCGGCCAAGCGGACATACATACCATCCAAATTAAATTTAAGCTGACATTATATACAAGGAATGAGGTCAAACTATTTATAAGTCAAGATTTAACATATAATAAACCCAAATCACAATATTCTATGAACTTACCAAATTTTGAATCTAATGCCTGAAACCAAAACATCGACCACAACCCGCCTGTTAAATTTCTTCAGTCGCCGTCCGATTCGTTTTTCTCGTTTTTTTGCAAAAATGCTTGCAGGGCTGATTAATACGCTAAAAATTACAAAAACTACGAATACCATCCGCCTCAATATCGACATTTGCTTACCGCATCTTTCTGATGAAGAAAAACATTTAGTGACTCGTGCAGCGGTAAGAAACGAACTTCAATCTTATATGGAATTTTTTAGTATTTGGGGAAGCTCAAACGAAACCAATATTTCACGAATACGCAATGTCACTGGTGCTGAATATTTTCATGAAGCAATGGCTGAAAAGAAAGGTATTATTTTACTCGCACCACATTTTGGTACATGGGAAGTCATGAATGCGTGGTTCGCACAATATACTAAGATGACCATCATGTATAAACCCATCAAGAATGAAGAAGCAGATCAATTTGTGCGCCAGGCTCGTAGTCGAGAACAAGCAACTTTAGTCCCTACAGATGAGAGTGGTATAAGACAAATTTTTAAAGCCCTTAAATTAGGGGGGACAACTGTGATTCTTCCAGATCACAATCCTAAACACGGTGGTGAAATGATCGATTATTTCGGCATACCACTCGAGTCCAGTAATTTAAGTGCCAAACTCATCCAAAAAACTAAAGCCAAAGGCCTTTTGGTCTATGCAATTCGCAATGAAACTGAAGATTTTGATGTATTTATTGAACCAATGGATGCTTCGATTTATGAAGGCACTCCCGCTGATGGAACGTTAGTAATTCACCGTGCAATAGAAAGCCTGATTCATCGTTATCCTGAACATGCTCATTGGAGCTACAAACGTTTCCGTGCAAATCCTGATCTACATAACATTTATCGTATCCCTGCAGAACAAGCCAGAGCAAAAATAGAACAAGTCAGAAAAGCAAGTTAATCTATGGGGATATTCCGAGTTAACCACGCTTTTTGATCTCGATGATATCGAAATTGTACATCTCCGTTTTTATCGAAGGTCATTCGAATGCTGCCCTTCGATTGGGTATCGAGTAGCGGAATATTAAGCGCTTTTAAACGCTCTTTGACAACAGGATGTGGATGATTATAGCGGTTATCAAAACCAGCCGATGCAATGGCAATTTTAGGTTTGGTATTTTTTAAAAAGTCGTAAGATGAACTATGTCGACTGCCATGGTGTCCTAAGATTAAAATATCTACTTTAAGTTCAGGATACTGCTTTAAAATACTATACTCTGTCTCCCATCCTGCATCTCCCATAATCAGAATATGCTTAAAATCGTTAGCATAGGGTAATGTCAGATATATTACGCAAGAGAGCTCATTACGATTTTGACTGACAAAATTTAATTGTGATTCAGCTGGTGAGAGAAATTGTATATTTATCTTACCCAATTGCACCTGTTGATGCTGTCGACAATAATCAAATTTCACTTGCTGAAACCTATCATCTTTTTCATTTGAGATAACTTGATCAATTTGTATATGTTTTTCGATAGCGCGGTATGCACCAGCATGATCTTGATCAAGATGACTCATAAAAATTTGATCTAATTTTGATATGCCACGTTGAATTAAGAAGGGGACAACTACACTTTCTCCAATACTAAATGTATTCTCATCAAAGCTCCCGCCTGTATCAACTAAAGCATTTTTCCCTGATGACTGTAAGAGTATGGATTGCCCCTGCCCTATGTCTAAAATTTCAATGATATCGTATCCATCATCACGTTTAGGCATCAGCAATGCCACACCTAATACGGGTATCCATAATCGAGGGATTACATTCTTTGGCATAAAGAACATCAATACTGCTAAAGCGAGCAAAAACATTTGTGCTTTCGTTAGCGCCACCCATTTCAATGGATTGTCTAATATTAATCCCAACTTAGTCAGCAGCACCAAAAGCACCGATATCAACATATCAGCCAGATGAAATAAAAATAGACCAACAAAAGGAATAAAGCTGAGACAATAGCCCAGTACTTCTAATGGCACGATCAAGGTCCCAATCATTGGAACAGCAACTAAATTAGCAAATGGTGCAAGTAAAGAAATCTGTTGAAATATCAGTAAAGTGAATGGTAACAGTGCAATAAATATTTTCCATTGGGATTGCAAAAGTATTTTAAGATACATTTTTGCTTTATCTAGAAAATGATATTTGTTGATTAAAGCAGTGTTTTGCTGTTCATGAACGATCGTTTGGTATACACGAATCAAAATCAAACATGCGCCGTACGAAAGCCAAAATGCAGCAGATAAAATACTAAAAGGGTCTAAATAGAGCATTAAGCTCGCACTGATAAGTAATAGCACAAAAGGCTTAATCTTAAATTTAAATAAAATAGCGATACTAATTAGACAAACTGACAATGTAGTTCTTAGTGCAGGAATTTCGAGCCCTGAAAAAAAACTATAAATAATTACCCCACATACGAAAGGGATTAAAAGTAAATATGTTTTGGGAACGTTTAGAAAAATATGAGGACGAAAAATTGATACAAGATGCCCCATGAACCACGATAATAAACCAGCAAAAATTAGAACATGTGGACCTGAAATAGCCAATAAATGCGTAATGCCTAGTTTTTTAAATAATTCTTCTTGTTGCTCCGTCAGTAGACTCTTATCACCTGTGAGTAACGCGACTAGCAAACCCTTATTCCTGAATACTCCCTGTTCGATATCATCCCTAAAAGCTAAACGTGCTTTTTCAATGCTCAGGCTCAATCGTGCGATAAGGCTCCGATGCACATCGGTTGAAGATAAATAACCTTCAGAATATAACACCGCTTCACTTACAGGTACGATCCAATCTACACGCATTGTTCCAGCTATATTTTGCTGCAACAACCATTTCTCATGATCAAATACCCCATCTACTGCATAACTATGTGCGGGTCTTAATTTTCCCGTAACTTTATAATAGCGCCCTAGTTCTAATGTCGTATCAAGTTTTGACTCTCGCAAATATAATAATAGCGTTTGAGATTGTCCTTGCTTCTTGTCGATCACTTGCGCACGCTGCTGTATTGATCGACCTTCCTGATCCATTTTCAGCTGATTAATTTTATTGATATAGACAACTATTTCTTTTTCTTCAATATATTGAACACGTTTCTCTAAACGATCGTGTAAGGCTGTTTTTGCATGTTGATGCCCCAAAACAAATGTGATCAGACAAATTCCCGTTAGCACAAGCATTCTTGATGATGACTGGACAATACTTGAGGTGTGAGGATAAATGAATCGATCAGGTTGCCTCATTAATTGTACAAAGTAACCCATGATCAAAATGATACTTGCCATACCCAGCAAGAGAGTTGAATATTCAACTTCACCCTGAAAGCTGATCGTAGCAACACCAATGATCCAAAAGATGAGAATAAATATTAAAAACATCTAACTTTTATGTTTATTTTTCTTAAATAGATTAAAGCCCACCTAAGTGGGCTTTAACAAGACTGTTAATCGGATTTTTAGGCTATACCCACAATCCATCTTGCATATGCAAAATCTTATCAGCAGTTTGTGCGAGCTGCTCATCATGGGTCACGATGAGCATTGCCATATTAAATTCTTTACGCAGATCGGAAAGCAATTCAAAAATTGTGACGGCAGTCTTACGATCTAAATTTCCAGTAGGCTCATCTGCCATCATCAATTTAGGTTGAGCCACTAAAGCCCGTGCAAGCGCAACGCGTTGTCGCTCACCGCCAGATAACTCACCTGGTTTATGCGTTAAACGATGTGATAAACCCACTTTATTCAACAAATATTCTGCACGTTCTTTTACTTCTTTAAAATTTGCATCTTTACGTAACATCAGCGGCATTGATACATTTTCTAAAGCCGTAAACTCAGGAAGTAAATGGTGAAATTGATACACAAATCCGAGGTGTTCATTACGTAGGAAACCGCGTTCAGCTTCGCCTAAAGTGTCAAAACGCTGACCATTAAGCATCACTACACCTTCGGACGGACGATCAAGCCCCCCTAATACATGTAACAGCGTACTCTTACCCGAACCACTTGATCCAACAATTGAAACAAATTGTCCTTGCTCAACAACTAAATCCAATCCCTTAATCACTTCAACAGTTGATTTACCATCTGTAAAATGTTTATGAATATTTTTGGCTTCTAAGACAATATTACTCATAGCGTAAAGCCTCTGCTGGTTGAACTTTGGCAGCACGCAGCGCTGGATAAATTGTTGCAAGGAAACTTAGCGCTAGTGATAAGCTAACAATCACCACCACATCTTGCCAACGTAGATACGATGGTAAATAGTTAATGAAATATGCATCGAACAAATTTAGTCCAAAAGCAGTGTTCAACCAGCCAATAAATCCACTGATGCTCGTTGCAAAGATGATACCTAGTGCTGCTCCTGCCAGTGTTCCTACAACACCAATCACCGTACCCTGTACCATAAAAATCTTAGTGATCGTTGCTGGTGAAGCACCTAAGGTTCTTAAAATAGCAATGTCGGATTTTTTATCAGTAACCACCATCACCAATGAAGATACAATATTAAATGCTGCAACCAAGACAATCAGGAAAAGTAAAAGGCTGACCATTGCTTTTTCCATCTGAATGGCACTAAAGAGATTGCCGTGCGTATAAGTCCAATTTGATGGATAGAAATTGCCTGGTAAATCCATAACAACTTCTTCAGCGACTTGTGGTGCTTTGAAGATATCATCTAGCTTCATACGGATACCTTGTGCACCATCCGGCAGTCTCAACAGTGTCGAAGCATCGTTTAGCGCGATGTAACCCATCATCGAGTCCACTTCCGCACCAATACTAAAAATACCGACAATTTTAAAACGTTTAAATCGTGGAACAACGCCAGCGGGTGATGGTGTCGCTTCAGGTAATACCAATGTTACATTGTCATTGAGACTTAAACCTAAAGCATCCGTCATCTGCTTGCCCAAAACAATCCCGAACTCACCTTTCTTTAATGAGTTGAGGTCGCCTTGAACCATATGATTTTGAATAATAGATACATTTTTTTCATAGTCAGGCTCAATACCCGTGACCATTATCCCTGCAACCTGTCCTTGGGCTGTTAACATCCCCTGCAACTGTGTAAAAGGTGCAACACCCGTCACATGTTCATGTTGGTCTATTTTCTTTGCAAGCTCAGGCCAGTCTGTTAGAATTTGTGTAGAGGAAACAGTCGCTTGAGGTACCATTCCCAAGACACGGTTTTTTAATTCACGATCGAAACCGTTCATTACAGATAACACAGTAATGAGAACAGCGACGCCCAAAGTCAGACCGATCATGGAAACTAAAGCAATAAAAGAAATAAAGTGATTACTTCGCCGTGCGCGAGTGTATCTCAACCCTATATACAGCGAGATCGGTTTAAACATACCATCTAGTCCGAGGTGTTTTAATGGAAAATCTTCAGCATCAAAGTGGCAATATTGAAAGACGCGTCATGTCACGTATTGATGCTGCCTTAAGAATAAATTATCAGATCATCACTAAAGATGTCGCTTTGAATGATCCCTATGATTCAAATTTTGTACTACCGCGCTATTTTCTCTTACTTGCAGAATTAGATCAATTTGATCATGCGCTTATGTACGAATTAGAACAATTAAATCAAAAAGATCAACAAATTGCTCGGATATTATCCTTATTTAATCAAAAATTAAACCTCATTACGGGCTCACTTTACGACTCTATTGTACAAACCATGTTACCAGTACCTACTCAAGTCAATTTGTCTGAAACGGGTTTTAGTTTTTATGCTGAGCAACATATCCCTGAACAAACCTATATACACATCACATTGAGTCACCCTGAAAATGATTTTCATATCGCTGCAACTGCACAAGTTGTCTACAGCAATCAAGAAGAAAATGGGCTGTTTAGAACCGGTGCATATTTTCTAACGTTACATCCCCAAGACAAAGTAAAGTTAACAGAAGCCTTGAAGCATTTAAAAAACTCACAGAATCACTGAGCATTAAACTTAAGGTTTTAATACTTTTTGTTTAAATTTCCGATTCGCTTCTATATCCCGATAAAAATACATAAACAAACCCAGAAGTAGGATCATTGCTCCCATTATCATACCTAGCGTTAATTTCTCATGATTAAACGCGGCACCTATACCAAGCGCTAGAACTGGAGTCATTACATTTGTCAGTGATAATGTCGTGGGTTGGATTTTTTTGACCAAGTAAAAATAGCAAAACATAGCGACTAATGAAGCCATAACAATAGAATATATGATGGCAAGTAATGACTTCATTGAAGGTAATTCAGTAGGTAAATATTTCCATATAAATGGCACAATTAAACATGCAACAAAGGTAGAAACCAGTATTGAACCTGTCGCCTGTGCCATCGGTGCTACATCAGCATTTATTTTTTTTACCCAAAAAATTGACATTGCGTATGAAAAAACGCTAAGCAACATTAAACCAATTCCAATGGGATGGATATGTTGTGATGATCCAGTAAAACTGATCACTACGAGGCCAGTAATCGCGACGATCATTCCTAACCATTGCAGCTTATGCAAATCTTGTTGAAAGATAAATTTTCCAATAAGCCCCGCCATAATTGGTGCTAATCCAAACATCAGTGCAATCATGCCAGAACTTAGATAATCAGTAGCTACATAAGTAAAAAATTGTGAACCAATTAAGCTAAATGAACCAGCAAAATAACTATGCAATGCAATTGAATTTAAAGGAAATTTTACCTTTAAAACAATGAGAAGCAATGCCGCGATAGGCAGTGCCAAGCCTAATCGAATCACCAATGCCCACATTAAATAAATATCTTCTACACTCCACACAATCGCAAGTGGAGTTGTTGCCCAGATGATGACCAATAAGGCATAAATGAGCATAAGTTTAGATTTTTCTGGCATGTGAACTCGATTGATAAGATAAATCAGGCAGTTTTTCTTTTTTGTTTTTGAATCGTTTGATCCAAAGCACTTGAAAATTCACGTTTATCTCTTTCTGAAATTGGCGGTGGTCCACCGGTTTGAACGCCAGCCCCTCTCAAAGTTTCCATGAAATCACGCAAATGTAATCGTGCCTTAATATTAGCTTCTGTCCAAATTTCACCACGTGGATGAATTGCAACGCCACCCTTTTCGATGACTTGAGCTGCTAGAGGAATATCCTGCGTCATGACAATATCATGTTCTTTCATACGTTCGATAATTTCTTTATCAGCTTGATCTGCTCCACTCATCACCTGTATTGAATTAATACGAACAGAAGGAGTTATTCCTACATTTTGATTGGCGACAAAAGTTACTTCAAGTTGATAACGATCAGAAGCTCTTAAAATGACTTCACGCAAAATTTTAGGTAATGCATCAGCATCGACCCAGAGTTTAAATGGCAACACGCCTCTTTCCTTCGTTGTCTTACCACGTCATCTTATCAAATTTTACAGATGGCTGTTTTGATATGATGAATATAAAGCTGATCGTTTTTTTATAGTGAGGACCTTCTCTCCATGTTATTTAAATACATGAAAAATCTTATTGTTGTCAGTTTAATCAAAATTAAAACTAATTGATTGTTTTTGCTTAATGTATGAACGATTAAAACTTTTTTTGATACGAAGCTTTTGACAATTGAAATGTCTATCCTTAATATACAAGCACCTCGCAACGTCCCTATCGTCTAGAGGCCTAGGACATCGCCCTTTCACGGCGGTAACCGGGGTTCGAATCCCCGTAGGGACGCCATTATCGTTTCATACGATCACTCAATATTCAAAATTACTATTATTTCATTGAAGAATTGTAGTTTTTCACTACAATAACTCGCTTCATTTGTTTCGAATTTTCAATCCTATGCACTCATCTCCGAATGATGCTTCGCATCAGGGCAATTCTGCGCCTTTACAACGCGCTATGAGTACTCGACATCTGGTTATGATTTCGCTTGGCGGCGCAATCGGTACTGGACTTTTCTTAGGTTCGGGTGAAGTCATTGCACAAACGGGGCCTGTAGGTGCCATTATTTCTTATATCCTTGGCGGGATTATCGCCTACATGGTTATGCTGTGTTTAGGTGAGCTTGCCGTTCATATGCCTGAGTCTGGTTCGTTTGGTGCTTATGCCAAAAGATATATTGGACCAGGAACAGGCTATACCATCACTTGGTTATATTGGTTAACTTGGTCGGTTACATTAGGAACTGAGTTTACAGCCGCCGCCCTCCTCATGCAGGAATGGTTCCCAGATAGTTCCATGTGGATGTGGACTATAGTCTTTGGTGTATTCGTATTTGTTTTAAATATGATTTCCACAAAATGGTTCGCAGAATCTGAATTTTGGCTGGCCTTAGTTAAAGTTATTACTGTTGTTGCATTTATTCTCTTAGGCCTACTCGCAATTTTTGGTGTAATTGGCTATCAAGGTTACGAAGCTGCGCCTTTATTTAGCAATTTAACTGCACAAGGTTGGTTCCCTGAAGGTCTATTCCCAATTTTTGCTACGATGCTTATCGTAAACTTCGCATTCTCTGGAACAGAATTAATTGGGGTTGCTGCTGGTGAAACTAAAGACCCAGCTAAAAATGTTCCTAAAGCGATTAATACAGCGATTTTTCGTCTGTTGATTTTCTTCGTAGGTACAATCATTGTAGTAACGTCACTTCTTCCACATCAAGAAGCTGGCTTAGCTGCTGAAGGTGTGAGTAGCTCTCCATTTGTGACTGTTTTCCAGCATATTGGTATTCCCTATGCAGAAGATATCATCCGTTTTGTAATTATTACCGCTTTATTATCAGCTGCTAACTCTGGTTTGTTTGCTGCGTCACGCATGATGTGGTCTTTATCTTACAAAAAGCAGCTCCCTGCAGTATTTTCTAGAGTGAATGCACGTGGTATCCCCTATGTTGCAGTGATCGTGACAATGATCGGTGGGTTACCAGGATTATTGTCAGAACAATTCGCACCTGAGACTATTTTTACCAATTTATTAGGTATTGCTGCTTTTACAATGGTCGTTGTGTGGATGAGTATTTGTTTAAGCCAATTTAATTTCAGACGCGATTGGTATAAGCAAGGGCGCAAAAAAGAAGAGCTGGGCTTTGCTGCTCCATTATTTCCAATTGTCCCAATCTTAGGTTTTGTGTTCTGTTTTATCACATGCTTAAGTATGGTATTTGATCCAAGTATGCGTATTAGCTTTTTCGGGTGTTTAGCGTTCATTGCTGTATGCTATGCCAGTTATTACCTGTTTTATCACGATAAATCTTGATTTTGAAATAGCGACTTCGGTCGCTATTTTTTTGCTTAGACAGTTCCTATTTTCCAAATGCTTTTCTAATATTTCTTGGAGATTTGATCTAAATTTAGCCTTTAAATTCAATATTGTTTTATTTTCATACGAACACACCATTTTTTTAATTTTTTTGCTGAAATGCGTTTGACACCCCCCTATTTTCACCCTATTATACGCCCACCTCTGAAACGTCCCTATCGTCTAGAGGCCTAGGACATCGCCCTTTCACGGCGGTAACCGGGGTTCGAATCCCCGTAGGGACGCCAATTTTCAGAAGTAGATTTTATTAAGTCCCTATCGTCTAGAGGCCTAGGACATCGCCCTTTCACGGCGGTAACCGGGGTTCGAATCCCCGTAGGGACGCCATTAATTTCAATTGAAATAACATGGTTTAAAATATATTTCTGCACTGTCCCTATCGTCTAGAGGCCTAGGACATCGCCCTTTCACGGCGGTAACCGGGGTTCGAATCCCCGTAGGGACGCCATATTCGAGATGATACATCTCATAAAAAAGCCCAAGCATTTAAGACTTGGGCTTTTTTTTATAACTTAGTCACCCTAAAAATAGAACACAAAATAAACAACATTATCATCTTTGCAGGTTATGGTGGTTTAAACCCTTAATAACGCTTGGAGAAGATGATGTTGGACAACACCGTACTTAATCCCCTAGCATCCCCATCACAATTAAATACAATTAGTCCTAAAACAAATAAAGACTGGGTTGAGTTTTTTTTAGACCCTAAAGTGAATCGTGAATGTAAAACAGAATATGCTGAAACCTATGTTCTTTCACTATTCGATCAACTCAATACGACTCATTTATCATGGATTGATCAGGTAGACCAAGTTAGGCAACATATACAACACGAACATGATCAAACTTGTTCTAAATTTCAAAGTTATCTAGATCAACGAAAATCAGGCCTTGGGCGTGACTACTTTCCAACCATCTCTCATGCTTTAGAGTTTTTATATAAAGTTGCTCCAGTTAAATATGCAGATGGCTCATGGCTATATTCATCTCTTACGCACCCCTCTTTGTTTGAGAACAAAGATCTAAGCTATATCTACTTAGAAGAACTTGGCTTGGGAGATGCTAAAGCAAATCATGTTTGCATGTATCAAAGCTTACTACGACATTTCGAGCTTGAACCGTACATTAATTATTTAGATGATATTTATTTTGAACAAGCCGCTGTTCAACTTGCTCTCGCATATATATCACATGATTTATTTCCACTGGTAATTGGATTTAACTTGGGTTATGAACAATTACCACTACACCTGTTAATCACCAATTATGAGTTAGCAGAACTTGGAATTGATCCTCATTATTTTAATGTTCATATTACAATTGATAATGCACACAATGGACATGCTGAAAAATCAATACAGGCATTTATTGATCATTATCATCAAGCTCAAGATAAATCAAAATATCTTGAATTGGTTAAAATGGGTTTCCAAATGAATGATCTTGGCTTGAGCTCAACAAATATCATCCAAGAAATTGATCTGACTCAAAGCCTTTATCAACTTCTGCAAAGAAAAGCAGTTGTCGGTCAACATATCCATAACCAAAAATGTCAATTCAATGGCAAGTCTATTAATGAGTGGCTCGCTCAACCTGAATTAATATCTGAATTTGTTCAAATCTTAATTGATAAACAATGGATTATTAAAAACAGGCCTGTCGAAGAAAGTCGTTTTTGGAAACTTATTCACGATAGTGATGGCAAAATGTTTGGTGTGTTTAATGCAACTGAGAAGATGCTGATCAAGGACTGGATTCAAGGGGAATCATTAACTGTTCGTTTAAAAAGAATGCCCGTAACAGGAGATCAAAACTGGCTGTCAAAATACAATAATCAACATGAACTCGAACAGATCAAACATCAATGTCATTCATTAGATGATATAAACGATAAACTCACATTATTAATTCCATATCTATCACCTTACTATCATCCACGAGCGATCGGATTATGGGCAACCCAAGAAGTTTCTAAGATACTTTTCCCTTTTCAAACGCTTGCGCTTTAGTTCTAAGTCGCCTCATAAAACAAGGAGCCATGAAGGCTCCTTATATATATTGATTTATACTATGCCAATTTTCTTGAATTAACTTTACCCTGAATGATAGCCTTCACATTTCCTTTTGCATAATTCAGAAAAACCTTTAAAGGTGATAGTTTTGGATTAGGTTGATTACCCTCACCAATCGCTTTGAATTGTGCCGCATACCAAATAATTTCCATAATTGCCATTTTATCAATAAATGGAATCCCTGTTTTAATTGGTTTTACTGCATATCTAACATCGTGGCCTGCAATCAAACGATCAGTTAAATCCGTTTCTACAGCGAGCGGGCGTGCAATTCCAATAAAGTCACATGCACCACTTTCTAAAGCATCATTCATCCCTTTAACGGTTCTGAATCCACCTGTAACCATCAGTTTGCATTTTACTTCTTTACGTATTTTCTCTGCGAAATCTAAAAAGTAAGCCTCACGTGCAATAGTACTTGCTTTACGCTGTTCAGCTTTAGCACCTGCCATTGCGGGCGCTTCATACGTACCGCCTGAAATTTCAATTAAATCGATTCCTGCATTATCAATAGATTTAAATACTTGAATCACTTCTTCTTCAGTAATTCCACCACGTTGAAAATCTGCGGAATTCAATTTCACTGAAACGATAAAGTTATTAGATGTTGCAGCTCGAACAGCTTTATAAATTTCTAATAAAAAACGCATACGATTTTCAATGCTGCCACCCCATTGATCATTACGCTTATTGGTCAGTGGCGATAGAAATTCACTGATTAAATATCCATGAGCACCGTGTAATTGAACACCTTCAAAGCCCGCTTTTTCGCAAATCGCTGCAGAGGTTGCAAATCGTTGGATTAGATCTAGGATTTCCTCATGCTCGAGAGCCCGTGGTGTAGCAAAGGTAGTTGCCAACATAGCACTAAATGGCACAGCAGACGGTGCAACAGTCTCTTTATTTAAGCCTTTAGGACACTGTCTGCCCGGATGAGACAATTGAACAAGCTGTACCATTCCATAACGTTTACCTAGGTCAGCCCAAGCCTTTAATTTAGGTAAATCTCGCTCATTTTCGACCACAACGACACCAGGCTCATTCTTCGCACGGAGATCAACCATCACATTTCCTGTGATTGAACAGCCTAAACCACCTTTAGCCCAAGCCTCATACAAGCCTGTGTGCAAATGATTTGGTTCACCAGCAGCATTCGCTAGAGCTTCACTCATTGCGCCTTTAATAATGCGATTTTTGAAAGTTGTATTGCGAATTTGAATCGGCTCAGCAATTTTACTCATCTTGAAGTTCTCAATTTTGTGCTTATCTAAACCTAAAACCAATTAGGCGTGACTTCCCTGAATTTCAGTCTAGAATTGACAATCCTTCTTGTCAAATAACTTTTATAAACTACTTTGTATAAGATGTTGCGTATAAGCATGAATCGGTGCACTGAATAAACGTTCTGTCTCTTGAATCTCTACAACTTTTGCATCTTTCATCACCATAACTCGATGGCATAACGCTTTCACAATTTTCAGATCATGACTAATAAAGATGTAACTGATCCCTGTTCTTTGCTGTATATCTTGAAGTAAGTTCACCAATTTTATTTGTGTATTGCGATCTAATGCAGATGTTGGCTCATCTAGAATGAGTAATTGAGGTTTCAGAATCAGTGCTCTGGCCAGTGATACTCTTTGTCGTTGTCCACCCGACATTTGATGAGGATAACGATCAAGAAATTCTTTTGTGAGATTAACCTCTTCAAGGGCTTGAATCGCGAGATTTAATTTTTCACTCTTTCTCAATTTTTTTAATCTTAACCCTTCAGTTAATAATGACAAAACATTCATTCTTGGGTTGAGACTCGAAAAAGGATCTTGAAAAACGATTTGAAAATCATTTCGATGCGCTCTTAATTGCTTATCAGACAACTGATTGAGCTTGATACGATTTAACTCAATGGTACCTGTTGACTCTATGAGTCGTGCAAGCGCGAGTGCAGCACTGGTTTTTCCAGATCCACTTTCACCTACAATACCAAGCGACTCTCCTTGTTTAAGCTGAAAACATAAATCTTCCACCGCTATAAATTGAGTTTTAAATACATTCAGAAAATTCAGCTTAGGTGGATACCGCACTCGAAGATGTTCAGTATTTAAAAGTTCTTTGGCCTGTTCACTGATAGGTGAAATCGAATCAAACTGCTGATTAAGGAGCAGTCGAGTATATTCATGGCGAGGCTGCAGGAATATTTGAGAGACATCACCCTGTTCAACTGTGACACCTTTAGACAAAACCAATACCTGATCAGCATATTGTTGCACCAACCTTAAATCATGACTAACCAAAACTAAGGCCATATTTTTTTGATGCGCTTGGTCTTTAATTAATTTTAAAATTTGCTTCTGTAGTGATACATCAAGGGCTGTTGTTGGTTCGTCTGCAATTAAAATTTCAGGTTCGGAAATCAGAGCTGTTGCAATCATTACCCTTTGACGCTGCCCACCAGACAACTGGTTTGGATATCGCTTGAGGATGTCTGATGAACTCCCCAACCCTACATCACAAAGCACTTCTTCTATTTTTTTTCGAATGGTTTTTTTCTTAAGCCCCATCAGCCATAAAGGTTCTGAAATAATTTTTTCAATTGTATGTAATGGATTTAGTGCCGTCATTGGCTCTTGAAATATCATCGCGATCTTATTGCCACGTATTAAGCGCAACTGATCTTCGTGTTTTAGACGCAGATCTTCATTTTGAAATATGATTTCACCACTTAAGTCTAGAGCGCGATCTTGAAGACCTAGAAGACTTAGACAAGCTAGAGACTTTCCTGAACCACTTTCACCAACAATCGCTACTGTCTCACCCGCATTTAGCTTAAAAGACAAATCAGTTAAGATTTTTTGTTCATTCAACTGAATATTGAGCTTGTTGACTTCAAGTATTGGTTTAGCCTCTTGGATCAAATGCATCTCGAGCTGCCTCCCCAATATAAATAAGAATAGATAACACAACTGCTAGACTAAAAAATCCAGATAAAACCAGCCACGGTGCTGATAGATTATTCTTACCCTGCAGTAAAATTTCACCAATTGAAGCTGTATCAGGTGGCAAACCATAGCCCAGAAAATCCAAGGCTGTAAGTGCGGTAATATTAGCGGTAAGAATGAAAGGAAGCTGTGAAAGTGACGAACTTATAGCATTGGGTAAAATATGTTTGATAATAATTTGACTATCTGTAGCACCGAGTGATCTCGCAGCTCGCACATAGTCCAAATTTCTGGCTTTCAGAAACTCTGCACGAACAAGACCAACTAACGCAGTCCAACCAAACATCAGCATAATTAAAAACAGCCAATATACGCTTGGTGTAAACATGCTCACTAAGATCATCACAATAAATAACATTGGTAGACCACCCCACACCTCTAACAGCCTTTGACCGATCAGATCCAACCAACCGCCAAAGTAGCCTTGGATAGCACCAATGGTAATTCCTATGAATGCAGATCCAATAGTAAGTGCAATGCCGAACAGCAAAGAGATACGAATACCATATATTAATCTTGCCAAGACATCACGACCTTGATCATCTGTGCCTAACCAATTCACAGAAGTCGGTGGAGATGGAACAGCTTCTGCCAATTCATAATTAGGTGTTTGATATGAAAATGGGATGATAGGCCAAATCTGCCATCCATGCTCATTAATCAATTCTTGAACAGCTGGATCTTTATAATCTGCCTCAGTCTCAAAGACACCACCAAATGTTGTTTCAGGATAAGGCTTAAAAATTGGGAAATAAATTTCTTCTTTATAATAAATAAGTATTGGTTTTTCGTTGGCAATAAACTCTGCCCCCAAGGATAAAATAAAGATCGCGATAAATAAAATGAAGCTGAAGAATCCGAGTCGATGTGACTTAAATTTTGAAATTCGTTGATCGAAAAGTGGATACATTTTTATGCTCCTGGACGATCGAAATTGATTCTGGGATCAATCAATTGATATAAAACATCGCTGAGTAATCTCAAAATTAAACCGACCAACGTAAAGATAAACAATGTTCCAAAAATCACAGGATAATCACGCTGCTGAATTGCCTCAAATCCGAGCAATCCCAAACCATCAAGATTAAATATAATTTCTACAAATAGATTGCCAACAAAAAAAATTCCGATCAGTGCTTCAGGTAATCCTGCTATAACGATCAACATGGCATTACGGAAAACATGATTGTATAAAACGCGTTGCTCGGTCAGACCTTTAGCACGAGCTGCCGTCACATATTGTTTATTCAACTCTTCCATAAAAGAGTATTTTGTTAGATATGTGAGGGTCCCAAATCCACCTAATATAATAGTAAGCACAGGCAATGTAAGATGCCAAAAATAATCTTTTACTTTATCAATGAAGCTGAGTTCAGCGAAATTCTCAGAGACCAATCCTTGTAATGGAAACCATTGCAAATACGATCCCCCCGAAAAAATCATAATAAGTAGAATAGCAAATACAAAAGTTGGCACTGCATAACCTACCGCCAATATTAAGGAGGTCGTTTGATCAAACAGACTGCCATGTCTTTTCGCTTTGCTGATCCCTAGAGGAATGGCGATACTGTAGATCAGTAAGGTACTCCATAATCCAAGGGAGATCGTGACTGGCATTTTTTCCAAAATTAATGTTGTTACTGATTTATTTTTAAAAAAGCTCGTTCCAAAATCGAGTTGAAGATATCCTTTGAGCATTTGCAAAAAGCGCTCATGCACAGGACGGTCAAACCCATATTGCGCTTTGATCTGCTCGACCATTTCAGGACTGAGTCCTCGTGTACCCTGATAATGACTCTGGACTTCATTGATATGAGATGTCGAACCAGACACAACACCAATGCCTTGAAACTGTTCAGCTCTCTGTATTGCCTGTTCAACAGGTCCACCAGGAGCAATTTGAACGACGGCGAAATTGATGAGTAATATCAAAAATAAGGTGGGAATGATTAGCAAAAGTCGTTTAAGTATATAAAGACCCATAAATTTAACCTTTAACGTGAGCCTTTACTTCGACCAAGATAAGCAGCCACTTTGCGAGCTTGCTGTTGATCTACCCACCAATAATCTTCACCAACAGCAAGTTTTGGTTTAATCTGTGGCTGTTTATACATATTCCAATACGCATACCATTCACGATCATTTCCATAAGTAAGTATCTGATAATATCCTGCACGTAATAAACGATCCAAGATACGTGTATTTAATATTAATTTTTCTCGATCAGGTGCATGGATAATACGTTGTATAATTTCATCTATAACGCTATTTTTCACACCAGAAAAATTATAATTTCCCTCTTCATTTGCAGCATGACTGCTCCAAAATTGCGCTTGCTCATTCCCAGGATTTAGTGACTGAGGCATCACCATCGTGGTTAAATCAAAATCATATTGACGCATTCGCTGTAAATATTGAGGCATATCGACTTGGCGAATCGAAACCTGAATACCCAATTTTTTTAAATTTCGAATATAAGGCATGAGCGTCCGTTGTAAGCCTTCTTGATGAAGAAGCAACTCTAATTGAATTGGTTTTCCATCACGCGCATGCAAATTACCATTTTTAAATGAATACCCCTGGTCAATTAAAATTTTCCGAGCAGTGAGTAAGCCTTTACGATTGTAGCCTGTACCATCAGTAATAGGATATTTCCACGCTTTTAATACTCCTTCTCGTTGTAAAGGATGTAACCGAGATAAATAAGGTTTTAATATTGTTAATTCTTTAGGGCTTGGGACTGACTTTGCCTCTAGCTCACTAAACTGGAAATGACTTTGTAAACGTTGATATTGTTGATAAAACAATGCTTTATTTTGCCATTCAAAGTCATAAGCATAGGTCATTGCTTGTCTAAAATAGATATCGTTTAGCGGTTTTTTTCGTGTGTTAAAAACGATACTTTGTGTCGGAGCAGGATTTTGTAAAGCTACACTATATTTTTTAACCAACCCTGAGTTAAATGCTGGAAAGTTGTATTCCGTCTTCCATTTACGAGCAAATTTCTCTTGGTGAAATGTATATTGTCCAGCTTTAAATCCTTCAAATGCAATGTCCGAACTACGGTAATAAACATATTTAATTTGATCAAAATTATAACGACCACGATTTACAAGCAAATCCTTAGCCCAATAATGGGGATTACGCTGATAGGTAATACTACGACCAGCATCAATATTTTTAATTGTATATGGCCCTGATCCTAAAATGGGTTTGAGTGTTGCTCGACTAAAATCTTTAGATTCCCAATCCTTTTTAGAAAAAATAGGCATCTGTGAAAGTATTGCTGGCATTTCAGTATTACTTTCTGATTTAAATACCATTTTTACGGCATGTTTAGACAGAACCTGAATTTTATCTAAATCAGACAAATACATCTGTAAACCGGGATTGGTTTTGGTTAAATACATTTCAAACGTGAATTTGACATCCTCAGCCAGTACAGGCGATCCATCACTAAATCGAGCACGTGGATTTAAATGAAAAATCACAAATTTTGTTCGGCTTGGATCAAACTGAATTTTCTCAGCCAAAAGTGGATAAAACACATTTGGTTCATCTAATGACTTTGAAAATAGCGTATCGAACAAGTAATTTGTACCTTCAACCCAACTCCCTTGCCCATTCATACCGTTTAGATTATCAAATGTCCCATCAGCCGCTTTCACCAACTTTCCACCCTTTGGTGCGTCTGGGTTGGCATATGGCATCGCATCTAAATTCAGATATTTAGGTTTTGACTGTAAAGCAATATAAGTCGTCGTTTGAAGATTTGCCCATGCACTGATATGAATGGGCATGAAGAGGAGAATAAACTTTGCTTTTGACAAAGTTGATGAAATGCACATCTCGAAATGAAATTCCTGATTGCTTAAGCAGACTTAAGAATGTGGAACTTTTATCGTAGCACCAATCTGTAAAGGTGTGTTTGGTTTCAAACCATTCATTTCTGCAAGCTGATCAATGTCTATACCAAATCGATTCGCAATTCTATACAGGGAATCACCACTACGGACTTTATAATCTGTAACAACTTTAGGAACTTGAATAATTTGACCTCTTTGCAATCCAGCACGTAGGTTCAACTTATTGAGATCTGCAAGTTCTTTTGCAGTCATATCAAATCGTGTAGCAATAACATGGAGAGACTCACCTGATTTGACAGCATAATCCTCTGTATCACGCGATTTTGATTGACGGACTGGTGTTTTTTCAGTACTCGCAGCCGCCTTTTCAACATCGCCACTTACTTTTAATTTTTGACCAATTTGAAGGACTGATCTCGCATTTAGATCATTCAGCGTAAGTAATGATTGAAGCGACATATCATATTGTCGCGCAATACTTGCTAAGGTCTCTCCACTCTTCACAGTGTGAGACTCCACTTTCTCAGCAACCGAATTATTTCGTGTCGAACTCTGCTTAGTGGAAGCTTTATTTTCATCTTCTTTCAAATTCAGCTTTTGCCCAACTTGTAATCCAGCATTCGTACGCAAGCCATTCATTTCTGCTAACTGTGCAACAGAAAGATTATATTTGCTTGCAATGGCATTCAGGCTATCGCCTGATTGAACAACATATTGCTCTGGTACTTTAGATCCCACCGGTACTTTAATGGTTTGACCAACCATCAATCCTTTTTCAATATCCAAATTATTCAGTGTCGCCAACTCAACAACGGTTAACTTATTCGCATTTGCAATGTTGTACAACGTATCTCCTCGTTGTACGCGGTAAGTTTCAGTCTGAATTTCAGGTACAGTTTTAGCATTACTCGCGCGAGTCGTTGATGAAGCTGTAGCAGATTGCACTTCTTCTAAAGGAACATTAATTTTTTGACCCGCGTATAGGCTACTATCAGCTTTCAATCCTGAGCTTAATGACGCTAACTCTTGAGTCGAAAGTCCGTATCGATCAGCGATTAACTTTAAGTATTCACCGCGTTTGACCGTATAAGATTTCGTTTGAACCTTAGTTAGCGCTTGTTCAGTTTTGCTTGATTTAGATGCTTGAGACTGGGTTAGATTTAACTTCTGCCCAACCAGTAAATTACTATTGATAGTCAGACCATTCAATTCAGCCAATTGTTGGACACTTAAATCAAACTGGTTTGCAACACTAGTAAGACTATCATTTGCTTTTACAATATAACTTGCTGGCTTTATATCCGTTTTCTGGGCAGATGCTACTGGTTTAGCATCGTACAGATATAGGGTCGCACCTACATATAAGGTTGCATTTGGATCTACTTGGTTCCATTTTGCAATATCTCTCCAACTTACGCCGTTTTTCATTGCAATAATTGCCAGCGTGTCACCAGGGAGTACCGTATACGTACTACGCTTACCCTTAGGTGGTTCTACAACCACTTCACTTTCAGTTTTCTTAAATGCCTTACCTTGATTAAGCTGGGCTTCCTCAGAAGTAGGCAATGTACTTTCTGCTACAGATTTAGGATAAGCAAAGCCAACTTTAACTTCTGAACCTTGTCCTGCTGCCACAGATTGACTTGTTTGAATCGCAGTTAATTTAATCTTGCCATCCAACGGATCGACAATCTCAGTACCTTGAGGTGCAATGGCACTAATCTCTCTAACGACTTCCGCTTTTTCTGCTTCAGTGGCCTGTGGTTCAATGACCGAGGCAATAATTTGATCAGAACTCGTAGTTGTTGTGGTTTTTTCAGGTGCAATTGAAGCTAAGATTTTGGCTTTTTCTTCAGCAGTGATTTCTGGTTCTACACGTACAGGTTTAACATTTTGCGCCGGTGTAACAGCAACAGGTATACGAGGTGCGCTTGGCACCACTGCCGAAGCAGCAAAAGCTGCCAATGCATCAGAACCAGAAGGAGTCCTACCCTTCGAAGTTGAAATTGTTGTAGATACTGAAGGTGTTTGAGTATTATTAACTGGCTTCGCTGTTTGAGTTGCCAATACGGAAGCATTTGAAGCTTTTGGTGTATTTACTGTCGTTGTAATTGTGGTTGCTGGCGTAGATGTAGAAACAGGGCTTGAAGCGCTCGCCCATAGACCTGTACTGCTTGGTTTAAGTGCTTTCAATTTACGATCAATATTTGGATTTAAATCTGCTGGAATTAAAATTCGCTGTGGACTTTGAGGATCAATGATATCACCACGATGCCCTGGATTCAGTTGATAAAGTTCTGCACGACTTAAGCCTGTCAGAGAAGCAATTTCGTTTAAACTCGCACCTGCTGGAACTGGAACTTCTCTAAAGTGAGGACGATTCGCAATTGGTGGTAATCTTACGCCATACTTTTCAGGGGATTTGATAATCTGTGCAACCGCAAGGAAACGTGGAACATAGTTCATTGTCTCTTGAGGCAAACGTAATGACCAATAATCTGTAGGCAAGCCAGCAGCCTTATTACGGTTAATCGCTTGTTGAATACGTCCAGGACCAGCGTTATAAGCCGCTAAAGCTAATTCCCATGAACCGAATTGGTTATATAAACTTCCTAAAAACTCGTAGGCTGCACGTGTAGATTCAACTACATCACGGCGTCCATCATACAAATTGGTCTGTCTTAATCCATAAATACGACCTGTACTTGGGATGAATTGCCACATCCCTGCAGCTGCCGCTGAACTCGTTGCAGCTGGATCATAGGAACTCTCAATGACGGGAAGTAAAGCAAGTTCTGTAGGTAATCCACGGCGCTCTGCTTCCTTTACAGTATGATAAAGATAACGAGAAGCTCGAGCGGATAAACGATCCAGATAAGGCTGACGCGTAATAAACCAACTTCTTTGAGCATCAATCCGTGGATCCCACTTTGTTTCATCCATTTTAAAACCAACGGTCATACGTTTCCAAACATCGCCGTGCTTTAAAATAAGTAAACGATCACCTTCAACTGCACGCATATCAGTTGCAGATAAAAGATCTTCAAGTGAATCTAAGCTACTGGCATCTAACATGCCGAGTTGATTCGACTTTTGCGTCTTTGCGGAAGTGGGACTCGCTGTACAGCCAGTCATTACGCCTAACCCGGTTACTGCGGAAGTAATTACTGAAATTTTAAATAAAAAAGTTGCAGATGGCTGCCACACTGCGGTGGTTGTTTTAGACATACAAATTCCGAAAGACGCATAGTAAATTTATTGTATATAAGCCATTTTAGAGGAGCTCGTTGTTCAGGCAAGTCTCTTCTTGATGAGTAATTGCTTATAAATGTTACAAGACATTAAAAAATATCCAGTTATCGCACTGATGTTTCGCATTTACGTATACAATAAAATTTCCGAACTTGATGTTCAACACTTTATTCGATTGATTGGTTCAAACTATGTCTGAAATAACACTTTATGTTGATGGCGCATGTCGTGGTAATCCTGGGCTAGGTGGCTGGGGTGCTTACATCATCACTAAGGATACAGAACATAAAATATGTGGTGGTGAACCTGACACGACCAATAATCGTATGGAGTTAACAGCCGCAATCGAAGGAATCAAATTTTGTCCTGTTGATGCGAAGCTGATCATTTGGACAGACTCAAACTATGTAAAACGCGGTATTACTGAATGGATCAGTGGTTGGAAAAAGAAAAATTGGAAAGACGTAAAAAATCCTGATTTATGGCAAACTTTGGATCAAGTTTGTCAAGGTCGCGATATTGAGTGGAACTGGATTAAAGGTCATGCAGGACATCCAGGCAATGAAATGGCAGATCAGTTAGCTAATCAAGGCGCTGACCAAACGGCTGAACAATTAAAAAATTCCCTGCAAGCGAATGATAAAAAAAAACAGTCTGAAGATTGGTTGCTCAATGATCCGTTTGGTTTAGATCTCAACGATCAAGATGAAGAAGTTGAAGAAGAAGTCGAAATTGATTTAGCAGAAAATGATGATCAAGCTAAATACAGCACGGACGAAGTCACCTCAAACTCCTCAGATATTATTAAGACAGTTGATGCACAGGACTTAAATTCTGAATCTGTAGATCAAAGCGTTCCTCAGTTAGCTGAAAAATCGCATCCACATATTGTGGTCACGCCTGCTCGTTTAAATTTACAAGGACCACGCCAACTGATTTTAGATACGGAAACTACAGGTTTTTATTATCAAGATACAGACCGTATTATCGAGGTGGGTGCGATTGAAATGATCAATCGTAAACTGACAGGAAGTTCAATTCACATTTATATCAATCCCAAAAAACCAGTCGGTGAATCTGAAGCAATTCACGGTATTTCTGATGATTTTTTGAAAGATAAACCTATATTTGAAGAAATCGCTGCTGAACTGTACAAGTACTTAAAAGGTGCAGAAATTATCGCACACAACGCAACTTTCGATATGAACTTCTTAGATATGGAGTTCAAACGTGCTGGCTTTGGTACGCTTTCAGAAGTCTGCGCAGTGACTGATACACTTGCGATGGCAAAAGCGAAACATCCAGGTCAAAAGAACTCATTGGATGCATTAGTGAAGCGCTACGAAGTTCCACAGCGTGATCGTACCTTCCACGGTGCTTTACTGGATGCAGAAATTCTGTCAGATGTTTATTTAGCCATGACAGGTGGTCAAGTTTCATTTGATATCGATGCACTCTCCGCGCATGATCATCATTCTGAAACTGGACAAAATCAGTACCAAAAAATTGAGGTAGATTTACCAATCATTTATGCTTCTGATGAGGAATTAGCAGCACACCAAAAATGGATCGAAGATTACCAAAAAAAAAATGGCGAGCCGTGCTTATTTGCTAAATAATCTTCCATCTGCTTGATTCATTTTGTAAAGTACGATCAGTTCGGCTATATTCATTTAGAGCAAAAATTCCCCTTATCTGGGCTCTGAGCAAAATTAACGGCCAACATAGGTTTCGATCGATGTCTTATCAAAGTTCAATTTATTTTGACCCTACAGCATTACTTATTGTTAAAAAAGAAATTGATCAAATCATCGATCAGGTCGAAAATACAGTATCAGAGCTTATTGAGGATCAAACACTTCCTTTTGGGATAGATGACGCATTCATTCGACTTGAACAATCCAATCAAGTTTTTGCCATGATCGAGCTTCCTCATCTCGCACAACTTGCACACTACTGTGCGCAAGTCATGTCAAAGATGATGCAAAATCCAACTGCAAAAAACCTGAAATACGCTGCTGCATTAAGTGATGGTACAACGATGCTAAAGCGATATATCGAATTTATTTGCTTACGTGAAGTCGATGTCCCCCAATTTCTCTTAGATACACTTAACCATCTTGAGCGAGTATTGAACATCCCTTGCACAGCTTTGGGTAATGGAATTCAGACCACTCAGAAACAATTAACTTTAACACCGCAAGCTTCATCGAATCAGATTAATTCATCTGATTATTGGAATACACTATATAAAGATTGTTTAATAAAATTAGTGACGCAAAATGAAACTGAAGACGATTTTGATCGTTTTAAACTCATTGTATATCATATAGCACTGCTCTCTCTTGAAACACCGAGTCAACAATATTGGCTTCTGATGCAAATCGCATTTAATCAACTTGACCAACTCATTCTCAGTGATGCACGCCTAAAATGGTTGGCTAAAGTTGGCAGTCAAATTCGGGAGTTTTTAAATGCACCCCAGCATTTTCAGGTCGATGAAACTGACTTTGCTAATGCTTTAGCGATTTGTATTAGCCAAGAAAACTACGATTCACAAATGCTTCGTGAGTATTTTCAAATCTCGGACAACATTTTGACTGATGTTCAACTACAAATTTTTAGTCGCCATCTGTTTGGACCTGATCAAAGAACAATGGATACCGTTGCTCACTTGATTACAGAAGAATTGAATCAATTAAGATTAGATATTGAAAGTCACTATCAAAGTTTTACCGACGATCAAATTTTAGATATTCGCTTAAAGCTGTATCGTATGGCAAATATCTTTTTAGTCATGAATCTTAATGAAGCTTATGCAGAGATGAAACTGCAAGCAGATCATTTTCATCGAACCTATATTCAACAAAATACCGATTTTGCTCAACGATTAATGAACAGCATGCTATCGGCTATGAACTCTATCGGGATTTTGAAGCGAAATTTTGCACCAACTCGCATTCAACTTGATGTGAATAATATGAATATATCACTGGATCGGCTAGATGATGCACATGAAACGCTGCAAAAAGAAGCTCGAATTCTCTTGCAAGAACTAGGCGATAAGCTTTTTCAAAACATCGATGCTAAAGACACAAATGATTTATTAAACATCACAACCAATTTAAGACAATTAAGCGGTGCTGCTCTATTTCTTGATGCTCAAGAATTAAGTAATGCGCTAAAAAATAGTGCTGAGGCGGTTGAACACTATTACGATATTCAGAAATCACTCACCCCCCAACAACTTCAGCACATTCTAGATGTGCTTGCCAGTCTAGAGCTTCATCTTGATGGCTTGAAGTATGATTATCCTATTCATAAATCAGTATCTGAGACTGCACTCATCAGCAGTCAAAAAATTAAAGCGGTTGCCTAATGTCTGAACTCTCTGTTGCTTATATTTTTAAACAACATCAACTTCTCGTCGATGAAAACTTCCAATTACCACGTGTTGAACGTTTAGAGAGTGATCTGATTTTCAAATCTGGTGATCAGGTAATTGCACGAGATCTACATATTGAAGAAGCGATTCCTGAAGGTTATCAACTTGTGCCAATCCGACAGTTGATCACTCAATGGTCTAAGCAACAATTTGAACAAGCGAGCCGAGCAGTTCAATTATTAGAATGGCGTCGTAATCATAAATTTTGCAGTCATTGCGGTACAGAAACGGATGTGCACCGTTCAGAATATGCCATGATCTGCCCAGCATGTAATTATCACCAATACCCTCGTGTTCAACCTTGTGTTATCACCGTAATCACACGAGGTGACAATGAAATTTTGCTGGCGAAAAATGCAAAAAATAAATCCAATATGTATGGATTAATTGCAGGTTTTGTCGAAGTTGGTGAAACTTTAGAAGAGGCTGTGCAACGCGAAACCATGGAAGAAATTGGTCTAAATGTTAAAAATATTCAATATCTTGCCAGCCAACCTTGGCCATTCCCAAGTAATTTAATGATTGCTTTTCGGGCCGAGTATGATTCAGGTGACATTGTGCTTCAAGAAGATGAAATTAGTGATGCCCAATTCTTTAAATTTGATGATTTACCAGAAATTCCATTTGCAGGAAGTATTGCGCATGCCATGATTCACCATGTCATTCACAATACTCCTTTCAAATCAGAATAAATCAAATCCGAATCGTTATAGATTTATTTGAAGGACTCTTCTAAAACTTTCAGAATGAGAGATCGAGTTTTGAAGAGTCGACCAAATAATGTTGCAGTTGTTGCCATGATTGATACATGTCCAGTACGAGGCACCCGAATGAGCTGGCTATGATTCTCTACAGCTAACAGTGCTTGATGCATCTCTTCAGAATTATGATCTTTTACCAACGTATCTTGATCTGCTAGAAAAATATAGTGCTGAATATTATTTTTCTCTACAAAATAGTATGGCATCACCGCTTTGAAATTTACTGCTTTATCGAATGCATGTTCAGATAAATGATCACCTAGATAGTTAAAGTGATAGGGTCCAGCCAAACCAATCAACGCTTTAATTCGATCTCGTCCTTCAAAGTCAATGAATGAAGGATGATAAATCAGTGACATCACATTAAAAGCACCAGCAGAATGTCCGATAAGCGCTATTTGATCTGCACAAATACCATATTTATCAGCACTTTTGATTAAATATTGAATTGAATCTGCAAGGTCAGTTACGTAACGAGGAAAAATATGTTCTGGCGCCAGATGATAGTTTATTACGGCGAGGTTATATCCAGCACGTGTCAAACTTTCTCCAAGAAACTTGTAATCGTCCTTACTTCCTCTACTCCATGCACCACCATGCACGAATATAACTAAAGGTTTATTCGCTGGCGCTTGGCAAACATAAAGATCCAGTCGTTGCCGAGCTTTAAGACCATAAGCAATATTTCTTTTTACAGAATAGCCTTTATTTGAGGTCAATTGATTTAATGCCAAACCACCCAAATTATATGGGCGAAAAGCATTCAGTTTTTGATTCAATTTGGTCAGTTTTAACTGAACTGATTTCGGAAAAAATTGCGCAATCTTATTCGACATTATTGGTAACTGACACCAGCGTCAGGATCAATTGCAACGGGTGTTTCAACATAAGGTTGAGTACTCACCGCTGAAGGGTTCATAAGTGATGATGATTGAACACCTGCGCCTACTTGAGCAGATTCCACGTTATCAATCAAAGTAACAATTTTCGTGACATTCCCTACTCGTTGTAAAACTTCAATGAGATCTTGCTCTTCAGCTGTATTTAAGCGTCCCATCACATATAACACGCCATCTTCAGTATGAACCAAGACTTTACTGTCTGAAACAACTGGCGCACGCATAATTAAGCCACGTGTGTTCGCTGTCGCAGTCGCATCTTGCATGATGGTAGAGTAACCAATTTGAGGACCAACTGTGATGTAGTTATGAATAGATTTCACATCACTCATCGCTCGAACGTTATCTTCTGCTAACTGTTTCAAATGCGCATCAGGCACTTGACCTGTTAACAAGACATTACTGTGAAAGCTATTCACATTGACTCGAGATTGTTTAAAACGAGCATCCAATTTGTATAAATTGATCTTTGCTGTACGTTCAATTGAAGAGTCAATAAATACCTGACCTAAAGAACGAGCTCCACTCACCACCCCAACTGGTTCTGCGCCAGTTCCACCTGAAATAAAACTTGCACAGCCTGAAAGACTAGCAACACACGCCATCGAAATTACAATACGCTTCAACACTCAATCCGTCTCCTCGTGAAACTTGAATTTTTTCTATTGTTGGAAATGGCTTAGCTCATTCGGTTCATAGATTAATCAAGTCTGCATTTATTGTAAATGCATTTTCAATCCACTCGAGATCATAATCTATATCAGAAATTTCATGCTGTAACGGTTTTGCAATTTTTTTATGAAAATCAAAACAAAACACATCAAAACGATAATAAAACTCTGTATAGCTTGGAAATTTTTGTAGAAATGACATTGCTGTTTTCGCAATTTTAATTTGCTTGCTCGATGATATTGATTCTAGGGCTGAAGCATAGGTTGTTTTTGATCTGGCTTTGACCTCAACAAATACAAGCTCAAGATCACGTTGAGCAATCAGGTCTATCTCACCATAACGAGAATGAAAATTTCGAGCCAGCACAATATAACCCTGTGAGATCAAGACTTTTTCAGTTTGGTCTTCAGCCCATATACCTAATTGTTGAGAACTCATCCATTTAAGTCCTCTTAAATATTTTTTAATCTAAACCATGTTTTCTCGAAGCACGCAGGTTTTCTTTCGATCCGATGCTCTTTAAAACTCAAGTGCCCAGTCTGACCTTGAATTGATATTTGATCAGGATTCTTCGTTTTCAACATCAAATCCGCCAAACGCCAAACATCTTGACCGAAGGCATTGAGACGTTGGAATGCAGCAGTATTTTCTGTTGTTTGATTAGGTTTTTTTAAAAATTGAACCATGACTGGAACATCACAGAATTTAGTTCCGTTCGGAATATCCATATTATGATCAATAGCAAAAGCCTGAACATACAAACGTTTTGAAGGCTTATTCTTCAATGAGTTGATCCACGCCATACTGCCTAAAAGCAACACCCCTTCATTTGACTTTATATCAGGCAATTGTTGGACTAGAGAAAACTTACCATGAAAATTTTTAAACACGGCATTTACAAAGCTTAAACTCTCGGACTCAGTACCAGACTCACGCAAGATATAGAGATGTTGAACTCGGTCCTTTTCAATCTGTTTAATTAAACCTTGAGCATCATCAGTTTTCGATAAACTAAACTGCCACACTTTTGCATGCTTAGAAGGAACTTCATTCAGTGCTAAAACAGGAATTTTAAGCGGTTCTTTCATTATTGCTTCGACATCCTGTCTGACTAATGGACCAATAATAAGTTTGGTGTTTTGACTGACTTGCGTCTTTAGTATCTCTTTTAATCGTTTTTGATCCGAATTGACATATTTGATTGGCATTTCACTTTTAGACTTTTGATAAGCCTCATCAATACCATTTTTAATGCTATTACTTGCTCGCGCCATAGGGCCTGAATCAGGTAAAATAACCAATACTTCCGCTTGGGCTTGGAAAATCATTCCACATAAGCCAATACCAATGAATTCTTTTTTTATTCTTAATAGATCCGACATGGAGAAACCTTATGAGTGCTCAGTTATTTGTTGTAGCGACGCCAATTGGGCACTTAGATGACATGACTTATCGAGCAATTGATGTTTTAAAGTCTGTCTCTCTTATCGCGGCAGAAGACACACGTCAGTCCGCTCTTTTAATGAAACACTATAATATCTCAACTCCGCTTACAGCGTGCCATGATCACAATGAAAGTAACAAAATTGATATAATTATCGATAAGTTAAAAAATGGTGAAAATGTTGCACTTGTCAGTGATGCAGGTACACCGTTGATTAGTGATCCTGGTTTTAAATTGGTTCGTGCAGCTCAGGACCATGGTATTCGTGTCGTTCCTGTTCCAGGTGCATGTGCAGCTATTGCAGCATTAAGCGCTGTAGGTCTACCCAGTGATCACTTTAGTTTTGAAGGATTTCTATCTTCGAAACAATCACAACGTCTTATTCAATTAAATAAACTGAAAGACAACACGCATACCATGATCATCTATGAGGCACCACATCGAATCCTAGACTCTGTAACGGATATGGTCTCTGTGTTCGGGGCTGACCGTGAAGTCGGGTTTGCACGTGAAATTACCAAAACCTTCGAAACAATCAAAAAAATGACCCTTGGAGATTTACACTCATTTATTGCAAATGATCATCACCAGCAAAAAGGGGAAATTGTACTCGTCATTGCTGGAGCAGCCACTGAAAAAGACATGCAGCAAGAAGAATTAGATAAATTACTCAATCGTTTATTGCAAGATTTATCTGTAAAAGCAGCATCTCAACTTGCAGCTGATCTCACTGGAATCAAAAAGAAAGTCGCATATCAACGCGCGCTAGAGCTCAGTGGCGCGAATGATTAAGTAAAATAAAAAAAGCACCATATTGATGGTGCTTTTTTTATTAATCTTTTATTGATTCATCAGGTGGAACTTCAGTAATACGACCACCACGTGCTAGAAAAGCAGCAACTTCATCTTCCAGTGCCTGACGTTGTTTGAGTTTAGCTGTCACTGTTAATGTTTCAGCTTCCGCGACATCGGCATCAGATACAGTAACGTCACTTACGGCCGCACCTTTTTCTGCTGCTTGTGATTCATTTTCGTCTACAACACTGTCTTCGTTGTCATCAAAATCATTTGCGTCTGTCATTTCAAACTCCCCATCAATGTTTTCACGCACCTGATTGGAACGTGCTTTGATTTTTAGAGAAATGTATCAAGCTCTTTATCGTTCGCATAGTATCTAAAGCACCTCATTTGTATATTTTTTAATCATATTGGTAAAAAAATATATACTGATGATTCTTTTTAGATCAGATTTCAATTCACTTGATATCTTGTATTACTGAGCTGACTCAAACCATTCGCTTGCGACATAAACGCCGATTTTAACGCACTTATATTTTCAACTTGTTTCAAACCAAAGTTTCTCGCCCAAACAATAGGAAAAACAGGAGCAGATTCCATCCACCCAATCATAGACATACTATGCATCATGGCATCGTTTTGAAATTTACGGCGATGCTCATATTTCAATAAAGTTTGCTCATGAGCCCAAACGCCACGGGCGTAATCAGAAAGTAGCACATCGCATAGAATTGCTGCATCAAGGCAACCAATATTCACCCCCTGACCAGCAAGTGGATGAATAACATGGGCTGCATCACCAATTAGGGCTAAGCCATCTTTAATATAACGTTGAGCAGCTCGTGCTTTCAGTGGGAATTTTGCTCGAGGCGTTGCGGCTAATATTTTACCCAACATATGATGACTCTCTCGTGTCAGTAATTGTACAAAATCTTCATCTGAGAGTGACGCAAATTCGTCTGCATAATCATCTGGTAAAGTCCACACAATGGATTGCCAATGACCATATTCTTGATCTTCTAAACTTGCCATTGGGAGAAAAGCCAGTGGTCCTGTTTCTAAGAAGATTTGTCTCGCAACATGTTCATGAGCTTGTTCCGTCTTGATCGCACAACTAATACCAGCCTGATGATAATCCAAAACATCCAAATCAATCATGGCTTGTTCACGTACGAATGAATTTGCACCATCCGCACCAATTAAAAGTTTCGTTTTCAATTGAGTTTGATCAGCGAGATGAAGAATCCAACAACCATTTCCTTGCTCAATACGTTTCACTTGGATTTGAGTACGGTAATCATCAATCTGGTCGATCATCATGCTCTGAATGGCAAGGTTCAAGATACTTGGTTCGACCATTGAACCTAATATTTGTGCTTGATCAGGTTTAGAATGCGCTGATGTTCCAAAATTGATTTCACCAAAGCCATTTTTGTTCCACACCTGCATTCCCGTGTAGGGTTGTTGACGAGCCAACTTATCCCATACATCAACATGCTTAAGCAAATGAATAGTGGCTTGACTCAATGCAAGTACACGAGGATTCAATGATTCTAAGGTCTTCTCGTGATCCAATATCGGTGCTGCATCAAGTACAGTCGCTTGAACTCCACCTTTAGCCAGCAATAAAGCAGTTAATCCTCCGACTAAACCACCGCCCACAATCACGACATCTAAAATAGCATCATTCATGCTTTTAACCCCATTGCATAATTGGCAACGAGTGGCTTAATACCTGGAATATTTTCAAAGCACATTAGACCTGTATTTCGCACAAATTTTAGTATTGGATTTTGATTACTAAAGCCTCGCACCACAGAATCACAAAACTTAATCACACGTTGCTGATCTTTGAGTCGAGATTTTTCATACTCTTTCAGTACAGCAACTTCACCTAAATCGGCATTTTTGATGACCTGTTGTTTTAAATATCGGGTCAATACATATGCATCACGCATACACAAATTAAAACCCTGACCTGCGACTGGATGAATGGTATGAGCAGCATTACCCATAAGTACAACACGTCCTATTGCTTGTTTTTCAGACAAAACTTGAGATAAAGGAAAACTAAATCTACGACCAGTTTTCTCAAATTTACCAGCTCGATCGCCATAGGTTTTTTGAAGAGCATCTATAAAATGCTGATCATTTTCATCACCTAACCACTCTCCCTCAGTACCTTTAGGCACTGGCCAAACAACAGAACGACGGTATTCACCAGGTAAAGGTAATAATGCTAAAGGGCCAAGTGGGCTGAAACGTTCAAAACCGACTTGGGAGTGAGGTTTGGATGTCTGCACTGTAGTGACAATCGCCACTTGATCATAATCATGCACTGATGCACCAACACCAAGTGCTTTACGACAGAAAGAATCACGTCCATCTGCTGCTATGACTAACTTGGATTGAAACTGCAAATGTTCATTCGCTTTTAAAGCTTCGAGATAAGCTAAATGTTCATCCTGTTTAAGCGACGTCACTTGAACACCATCAATTAACTCAATGAGTGGATTTTTTTTGACTTCTGATAACAATACTCGTCCAAGCCATGCATTCTCAATTACTTGGCCAAAGCTTTCTACTTTCTCTTGAGCCGCGATTAAACGTGCTTTACCAAAGCTTCCTTCTTCTGTGATATTTACTTCTAAAATAGGCGTTGCATATTGTTGCAGTGAATCCCAAATTCCCAATTCTTGATAAATTTGCACGCTTCGACGTGACAGCGCACTATTACGGGCATCAAAACTTGAATGATATGGTGCAAGGTTAGCATCATCATAGTTAGGATAGCTGATCGCCTCTAACAATTTCACTGCAATGTTAGTTTTAGCCAGCATAAGAGCAAGGCTTAATCCGACCATTCCACCACCGACAATGATGACTTCTTGTTGCATGTTTTGATCCTTATAAAAGCAAGCAATAGCTGCATACACATAAATTCTTAATCAAATTCATCTTACAATAAAGTTTTTACTTTTTATAATGAATTAGCGTTATTGAAGATGAAGCCATAATTCATTTTTCAATATTGAATATGACATTTAAAAAAAAAAGCCGATGTTTCCATCGACTTTTGAGATTTGTGAAAATGGTTAACTCGCCATCAAGGCTTCGATATCTTCAATGGTTTTCACTACTTTAGCAGTCAGGTTTCTCGGTCCATCTTGGGTGACAACAATATCATCTTCAATACGAATACCAATCCCTCTCCATTTTGGATCGACAGTTTCATCATCAGGGGCAATATATAAACCTGGTTCAATGGTCACCACCATACCTTCTTGATATGTTCGCCATTCTCCATCGACTTTATATCCCCCTACGTCATGAACATCCATGCCTAACCAGTGACCAGTTCCATGCATATAAAATTGACGATAGGCTTCTGTCTCAATGATTTCATCGAGATCACCCTGCATGATTCCAAGATTAAGCAAGCCTTGCACTAAAATACGAACAGCAACGTAGTGTGGCTCTTTGTAAGAGTTACCAATTCTAACCGCATCTATTGCAGCGATTTGAGCATCAAGCACTATATTATAAAGCGCCTTTTGTTCAGGATTAAATTTACCATTTACTGGAAATGTTCGAGTGATATCTGATGCGTAAAACTCATACTCACAAGCTGCATCTATTAAAACTAAATCGCCGTCATTAAGTTGTTTGTTATTTTCAACATAGTGCAATATACAAGCATTTTCACCACCTCCCACAATACTGTTATACGATGGTACACAACCATTTTTACCAAAAATATAATTCAGCTCCGCTTCTAAAGCATATTCCATCATTCCTGGTTGTACAGATTTCATCGCTTGCGTATGTGCTTGAGCAGAAATATCAGATGCGATTTGCATTAACTCTATTTCTTTTGGCTCTTTGTGTAGACGCATCTCATCTAAAATTGTATCTAACTGAATCAATTGTGTAGGTGCAGCGGTACCACGTCGGCTTTCACCACTTGCTTCTGCAATCCATTTTGTAATTTTTGCATCAAAACTGGCTTGTTGACCAATTCTATAAAATAATCTTTCTTTTCCTTGAAGCTTTGCGATGATTTCTTCGTCTAGTAGATCAATCGCATAAGCTTCATCCGCATCATAATCATCGACTGCACCATCAATCCCTGCACGGTAACCTGTCCAGATTTCCATCTCCCGATTGCGTTCACGACAAAATAAACTGTAGGTATAACCTTCTTCTTCAGTATCAAATGTTTCAATTACAGCAACTGCTTCAGGCTCTGCAAATCCCGTTAGATAAAAAAAGCTACTATCAGCGCGATATTTATAATCAGCATCACGATTTCTAAACATTTCTTCACGTGTTGCAATAATTGCAATGCTTCTTAGGCCTATTTCAGCGGCTAATTGATCACGTCGTTTTTGAAAATCTGATTGAGTAAGTTTCATATCTTTTCTGCAGCTTAGGCTTTTAATTTAAGAAAATACAGTACTACTTATATGTTAAGTAGTACTCTTGATTAAATGTAATCAACTTGGTCGATGAGGTGTAAACATCTCAACGACACTTTGCTCATTTTTTTTCGAAATTGTTGGTTTTACATGTTTCAGTAATGAGCTTTCTTCAACAGCAATCTTGGTTCGTCCAACAGATAAACTCACTGGAATTAATCGAACAAATTCATAAAGTTCTTGATAGCTAATTTCACCTTCTTCATCATTATCAGAATCTTCAAACTCGACTGCTGCAATATCTTGCAAGTGTTCAATCAACTCAGCTTCATCAGCACGAATATGCCCAGACGCTAATCCAAACCCTAATACCACTCCTGCACACCAATCTGCTAAAGCTTGAACACGCTCAGACAATAAATGTTCATCATCAGGCAAAATGGGTAAATAATCTAATTCATCTTCTGACAAAGCATGCGAAACATCTTCAGATTCCTCAGCAAGTAAATTAAGTGCAGCAGGTTCTAATTGAGGCACATTCAATGTAGACAAAATTTGTAACCACTCCTCATGAGATGGCGGTTGAGTTACACAAACAATACCTGTAAGTAAACCATGTAACTCACTTGGACTAGTAATTTCCTCAATTGAACCGAAATGTTGGTTCCAATCTGTCCAACCTGAAATATCGTCTTGCATTCGCTTTTCCAATCTCTATACTTCTGTATATATTACCTTTGATTGCGAAACTACGCGACCTCGTTATGTTAGAACAATTACAGCGTTTACAAACGCATTTAGGCACGCTTAAACATCGTTTGTCCGAAACCGAACAAATGAATAGTTCTCTTGAAGCTAAACAGAAAGAACTTCAGGAAACTCATCAAATTCAAACCGCTCAAAAAAATACCATCATCACTCAAAAGCAAGAACAGATTGAAAGTCTAAATGACAAATACAATCAATTAGATGGTATTTATAAAACTTTAAATCAAGATGCTACTGCTTTAGCAGAACGTTATAGTCGTTTAGAAAAAAGTTGTACTGATTTAAAAAATAGATTTCAGGAAATCTTGGCTGAAAGAAATGAGCTGAGAGTCATTAAAGAAAAAATGTTGGCTGAGCAACGTCAAGCTCAAAAAGAAATTGATGAATTGAAGGCTGAAAATCAACGTTTAATCAAAAAAAATGAACTCGCTAAAACTAAGGTTGAGCAAATCATTCAACGCTTAGCCATTTTAGGTACTGATCAAGATCATCATGCCCAAGAAATCCAACAATTAGAAAATCCGGCTGAACAAAATGAGGAAGCATAATTATGTCTGAAGTCGTTACAGTCGAGTTAAGACTAATTGAACAAACATTTAGACTTTCAACCACTCAAGATCGGAAAGATGATTTACAACGTGCTGGTGATTTGCTGAATGAGAAATTTCAAGAATTTCGTAGAAAAGCACCTAACGTAGAACACAATAAGCTCGTTATCATGGTGGCTTTAGAGCTTATGCAAGAAGTTTTAACAATGAACAAATCCTTACAAGAATATTCTCATTGTGAACGCTTACTTGCAACAATCTTGGAAGACGTTGAAAAAACTGTATAAATTTGATCTAAGTTTGCACAGTCAGTTTTACTGAGTGAATTATCACGCAAATAATGGGTACACCAAGGTTTGCCAATCTCACTCATTTCGTTATACTTAATTTAACTCTGGGATGTTCGCCAGCGGGTCTATTCCCCTGCCGATACTTAAACTTATGGATTGTGTTCTGTATATTTAGAGCGTATGCCCACCTCGAGTGGGAAACCCAGCAAGTATACGTCGCGTCCACCTTGAACTCGTCGGGTTCAGGGTAACGACACATGCAGCGGCATCTCCGGAGTCTTTATTTTATTTTCTCTTTTTTCTTATTTTTGAATAAACATCCTTGCGCTTTATCCCAAATTAATAATCAATATTAATATTTTTTGATTTTTATCACATTATTTTCACTATAAACAACTTATTAGACACTAATCTAAAACAAATATACTTAACTCTCAATATTATTTAATTGTTTAAAACTATTACTTTATATATATTTAACAATATAAAAAAATTGACATATTATTTGTAAATTTGGTTAATAAGGACCTAGTAACTTTTCTAAAATTTAAATTATTATTCCCCATAATAGAAATTACACAAATAGTATTTCATTTTAATGTCTTCTTATTGTTTAAAGACTTTATATTATTAGTCAAACATTATAAACAATGAGAATAGATTTATATTTAAAGGAAGAGAATATGTCTAAATTAGCAAAATTGGCTGGGGTTGCGAGTATTGCTGCATTACTAAGTGCATGTGGTGGTGGAAGTGACTCGAAGCTTGACACGCCAAATGATAATTATATTAAACCAGGCGATGTGAGCTCTACATTTATACCTTTTAAAGATAAGGATTTTTTAACAAAACTTAAAGAAACGCTTGGTTTTTCAGAATCTTTGAATGTCATGGATGATCGATTTAATCAAGCATTAGGACACATGATTGGCGAAACATTGGGTGATGGACCCATTACTCGTACAGGTAGAGTAATTGAATTAACAGATCAAGGAACAAGTGCATTTACAATTTTTAGAAATTTAATTTGTACTGACCTAACTAAAAGTGGAACTACTCAAACAATCAAGCTAAAAAGTGGTAATGATTCTTGTGCTACTAGTTTCGGCAAGGAAGTCGTAACATTTAAAGGAGGATCTATTTCGCTTACTGAAACATTAAGCTCAACCACAGTTGAGTTTAATAATGCGCTTTATACACCGTGGACTGATACATCTAAACTATATTTAGTCACTGGTAAAATTGTAAAAGATACAGTTGGTTCTAATGGCGCAATTTATTCTGTAAAAGATCCTTTAAAATTCCAGATTGTAGATAAAAACAACCCTAGCACTACATTGGAATATATGGGGCTACAGGATTATGAATACCGTTTCTTTGATGATCAATTACAAAGTGTGTCAAGTAAAGGTACAATCGTTGGCCAACCTAAAGATGCTAATTTTTCATATGCATTCAACTTCAGTGTAACTCAACCATTCGAAAAAGAGTCGTGGAGAATTTACCCGAAAGCAGGCGGTAAGTTAGAAATTATTGATGAGTACAATCAAAAGATTGTCGTTGAACAAACTAAAGATTATTCATCATCCGCATCAGTTCGCTTTAACTCAGGCGTGCCAACTAATGTGTCTTGGAGCGATATCGTTAAAAAGAAATAGGCATAAAGCCCCCATCTGGGGGCTTTTTTAACCATTTAATTTCATGTGTTGCGCGTTCTCTGACATTCTAAGCTGCTCATAATGCACTGGATCATATGCGCATGCACTCATCAACAAAGTAGAAGTAACTACTGCGATAAAAATTTTCATCTCACATTTACTCTTTAACCTAGATGTGAGTAATTTAAAGCATGGCTAAAAACAAATAAAACCGATTAAAATTATAAAAACAATCTATTTTTTAGATTATTAGTTACTCATCTTGAAGCGCACACTCATAATTCTTAGGATCATCACTACATCGTATCTTTTTAAGGATAGACATCATTTCAGGATGATAATGCCCTTCTTTTGTCATCTGAATTCTAGCTTCGCGCATAATTTTCAAATATCCAGGTTTCTCAGCATCTCTTATATTCATCCAAAATTTAGGATCAATTTTAGATTCAGTTTGATTAATAAATTTATAAGCCGGTGTTAATTGCTTGGAAATAATCTCCCTTGCTATAGGCCCCATTCCAGCAGGAAATTTATTTCGATGCATAATCAATGTACCCGTTACTTGAACGAGTGGAAAACGAATAATTGCGCCTCGTACCTCGCCCTTGCTTGTCATTCCACGATAGAGTTCTAAAGGTTCAAATAAGATTGCAGGCGCTGCGATAATATCAACTTCCTTATTGTTGAATTTCCCGCCTACCGAAGTTAAATCCACTGTAACTGGTTGAGCACCAACATTTTGGACTAATTTTTTTTGGGTTGCGTCAAAACTCATTACAGCGACTTTTTTCCCAGCTGCTTTAGATAAAGTATCAATTTTACGATCATTTACCATTATATAAGCAGCACCTAAAGGCACAATACCAACAACCTCATAATCCTTATTGACCATTTTCGAGTCAAATTCAGGTCTTGCTAACAGCTGAATCACTTTAGTTAGTTGTTTATAGTTTTGAACTGCACCTATTGCATCAATACTTCCAACAAAAGAGTTGAATTGCTTGGCACGTAAATTACTTATTCCAGCACCATCACAACGTTTACTTCTAAAGTCTTCAGTTAAAACCCGTTCATCTGTATAGACTTTTAAATTAACTTCAGTGGATGTTTTTTGCTTTAATTTTGGATAATTCAAATCTATCTGCATTTGTAGCTTAGCCGTACGATTGACAGTCATTTGCACGCCGAAATCTTGAGCAACTTTAGCAATTCGTGGTAATTCACTCATATAGCTCGTCGCTTGCTCAAATGCTTCACCATGAGCACCGCTCGGTGAATACACACATAAGGTGACTTGTTTCGGAATCTGTTGCCAAACTTTTGGATCATTCAGTAGTTTTTTTATTTTATTCACAGAATGGCTGGACAGTGATAAATCCAACTTAGAGCTAGTTTGAGCATTTACATGATTTGTGATTAGACCAGAAAGACTAATTACTGTCGTGAGCATAACCATACGATAAGCATGCTTGCTCTTTTTAAATAGAATACCGTATTTTTTATTTTTCATTATCTTCCCTTTTCTATTTTTTATGATCAGACCTTAATTGATCCGATAGAGTTCAGCTTATCGGCTTCAATTTAAAATTAAATTGACCCTAATCTTTTATTTGTTACACCTAGAGTAAATGAAAAATATACTATCGAAAATATTTAAATCAGGTTGATTAAACCTGAGTAAAAATCGATAAACTACTTACCTTACACATGCACTTAGATTGGTATAGTTTGAAATGCAGTTGCAAACACAACTTTTAAGAAAAACTCTACGCTCTCGTAGAAGACAACTCTCAAATTTTACGCAACGACGTTCTGCTTTTCAGGTTTTGTCAAAAATCCAATCTCACTCTAAATTTAAATCTGCACAAAAAATTGGGATTTATTTAGATGCATTCGGTGAAATACAAACACATATCCTAATCATGCATTGCTTTTCGAAGCATAAAGTCGTTTATCTCCCAAAAGTATCCAGACTTGATTCAACTTTAAAATGGGTTCCAATTTCAAAGCATCAATATCTAAATAAACGTTTTACTAAACATAAATTAGGCATGTATGAGCCTATGCATAGATTGGGGCAAAATGTAAAACAAATTGATTTACTATTGATGCCCCTAGTAGCCTGTGATTATCATGGAACACGTATGGGTATGGGAGGTGGCTTTTATGATAGAACGTTAAAGCATGCGAGCAATCAACCCTATCGCATCGGTTTAGCGCATGACTTTCAATTAATCTTAGATCCTTTAAAGCGCCAACCTTGGGATCAGCCATTAGATGAGTTAATCACCCCTAGAAAACGATTAAAATTCAAACGAAGAATATTAATTCACCCTAAATCCAACTGAATTTATCAAGATTAGTAGAAATAAATCGAATTTTATCGATTTTCACCCTTGTATTTTTTAAATTACACATCACTATAAAAATATGGCAACACCGTTGTCACTCATTAGGAGTGCTCATGACTGATATTATTATGAATGAAGAAAACTTAGAACTTCAGACCCCTAGCGTGTTACCGCTATTAGCTTTGCGTGATGTTGTGGTTTATCCCCACATGCAAATTGCGCTTTTTGTCGGCCGTGAAAAATCGATTAAAGCAGTTGATGTAGCTCGTAACAGTGACAATTTAGTTTTTGTAGTAGCTCAACAAGATTCTCTTACAGAAGAAATTGATCACGACAATTTATATCAATACGGTACTGTCGCGAAGATTGTACAAGTCGTAAATCATGAAAACGATGAAAACTGCATTAAGGTTTTAATCGAGGGTATTTATCGCTCTAAATTGGTTAACATTTACGATCAAAACGATTATTTAGAAGCTGAGCACAGCCTTAGCCCAATGACGATCCGTATGGAGTCGGCAACTCAACAAACTCGCCTCGAAGAATTACGTGGTCTTTTCAGCCAATACGCTGAAGCAAAACTACGTAATGCGCGTGAGTTAATTAATGCTGCAAATAAAATCGATGATTTATTGCAACTCATGTTCTTCGTCGCTACACGCGTGCCGTTAAACATCGAAGTGAAACAAAAATTCCTCGAACACGATGAATTTGAAGCTCATTTACAAGAGTTAATGACTTATTTACTTCAACAGTCTGAAGAACAACAGATTGAGCAAAATTTACATGACAATGTAAAACGTCAAATGGAAAAGAATCAGCGCGAATATTTTCTAAATGAGAAAATGAAAGTTATTCAGCGTGAACTTTCTGACATGAATGGCGGTGCTGAAGATGATATCGCAGAGATTGAAAAACGTTTAGCTGAAGCTGATCTTCCTGAGCATGTTCGTAAAAAAGCAGAAGGTGAATTCCGTAAGCTAAAAGCAATGCAGCCTGCATCGAGTGAAGCTGCGGTCGTTCGTAATTACATCGAAACTATTTTAGATACACCATGGAATAAGGCGAGCAAAGTAAGTATTAATCTTACAAAAGCTCAAGATATTCTCGATGCTGATCATTATGGTTTGGATGAAGTTAAAGAGCGTATCGTTGAATATCTCGCTGTTCAGTCACGTGTAAAAAAACTACGTGGACCAGTATTGTGTCTCGTAGGTCCTCCTGGTGTAGGTAAAACCTCACTAGGTGAGTCTGTAGCCAAAGCAACAGGTCGCGAATTCGTTCGAATGGCACTTGGTGGTGTTCGTGATGAGGCTGAGATTCGTGGACATCGCAGAACTTATATTGGTGCGATGCCAGGTAAGATTGTGCAATCACTTTCTAAAGTCGGTGTAAAAAACCCTTTATTCCTACTCGATGAAATTGACAAAATGGCTCAAGATCATCGTGGTGATCCTGCATCTGCCTTGTTAGAAGTGCTTGATCCTTCACAGAATCACAAATTCAACGATCACTATCTTGATCTTGATCTTGATCTATCTGAAGTCATGTTTATTTGTACTGCAAACAGTATGAATATTCCTGAAGCTTTGTTAGATCGTATGGAAGTCATTCGCCTTCCTGGTTATACAGAGGAAGAGAAAATCAACATTGCTGAGCGTTACTTAGTACCTAAAGCAATCAAGAATAATGGCTTACGTGCTAAGGAATTAAGTGTACATGAAGAAGCAATCCGAGATATCGTACAACGCTATACACGTGAAGCTGGTGTTCGGAGTTTAGAGCGTGAAGTTTCTAAAATCGCACGTAAAGTGGTTAAAGAAGCGGTTAGTAAAAAAGCGAAAAACCTTCAAATTGAGGTTAATTCTGCAAATCTACCTGACTACTTAGGGCCGCATAAGTTCGATTTCGGTATGGCTGAAGAAGAAGCTCAAGTCGGTCGTGTTAATGGTCTAGCTTGGACTTCAGTTGGTGGTGAACTACTGACAATTGAAGTTGCAGCAATGAAAGGTAAAGGCAAATTCGTAACCACTGGTTCTTTAGGTGATGTTATGAAGGAGTCTATTACTGCAGCGATGACCGTAGTGCGTACACGAGCTGATGCTTTGGGTATCGATTCTACTCGCTTTGAAGAAACCGATATTCACGTGCACTTACCTGAAGGCGCTACGCCTAAAGATGGTCCTTCAGCTGGTCTTGCTTTAACGACAGCATTAGTTTCTGCGTTTACTGGCATTGCGATTCGACCTGACATTGCAATGACTGGTGAAACCAGCTTGAGTGGCCGTGCAATGCGTATTGGTGGTTTAAAGGAAAAATTACTGGCTGCACATCGTGGCGGTGTAAAAATGGTCTTTATTCCACAGGAAAATGCACGTGATTTAGTCGAAATTCCTGATAATGTGAAAGAAGGTTTAGATATCAAAGTTGTAAAATCAATTGATGAAATTTTACCACTAGCATTAACCTCTATGCCTAAACCATTAGTAAAAACACCCATTGTGAAGGCAGTTGACGAATCAAAATCTGCACGACACTAATGGGTCTTTTAACTGAAGAAAGAGAGCTTAGGCTCTCTTTTTTTATAAGATATCAATGGATGCAAATTTAACAACTCATTATGTTTTAACTTTTGATTTTATAAATTCATCACTTTGAAATGTATAATATCGTGAAACTTCTAGTGACACATTTTCATGAAAATTCGTATCTTGACCATTGGTCAAAAAATGCCAGCATGGGTTCTTACTGGTTTTGAAGATTATTTCAAAAGAATTCAACCTTTTGTACAAACTCAAATTGTTGAGCTTCCTATGGCGAAACGCGGAAAGAATGACTCTGAAGCTGATATTTTAAAATACCGTAATATCGAAGGCGATAGCATTTTAAATGCACTGAAAGGAAATGAACTTTTAATTGCACTTGAAGTGGGAGGAAAAGAGTTTAGTACAGAAAAATTAGCTGAAACCATGAAAGGTTGGATGCTTGAAGGGAATGATGTTGTGCTCGCGATTGGTGGACCTGATGGACATTCTGATGCAGTTCGTAAAGCTGCTGCTTGGCACTGGTCTTTATCTAAATTAACGCTACCCCACCCTATGGTTCGCATTCTGTTGATTGAACAACTTTACCGTGCCATAAGCATTAATCATAACCATCCGTACCATCGTGCTGGATAATCGTTCCGAATTTGCAACATGATGTTCAAATTTAAATGGTTACTCTGACTTCTAAAATTTGCGATGATCACCTCATACATCTAAGAATGGAACCACCCTCATGACTATTCAAACGCTACCTGGCTTATTCATCTCACATGGCTCTCCAATGCTGGCTTTGAATCCTGAACAGGTTGGTCCAGCTTTACATCGCTTGAGTCTCAATTTGCCCAAACCTAGAGCGATAATCGTCATGTCTGCGCATTGGGAAAGCAATGCACTCGAAGTAAGTACGGGGATTAGACCTGAAACATGGCACGATTTTCGAGGTTTCCCAGATGCACTCTATGAAATTCGCTATCCTGCCCCTGGTGCTCCAGATGTTGCTGAACAAGTTTTAAATTTATTCGCTGAGGCACAAATTACTGCACATGCCAATAGTACGCGACCTCGTGATCATGGCGTATGGATGCCTTTATTACATATGTATCCAGAAGCTGATATCCCCGTAGTCGAAATCTCTTTACCCATGACGATGTCTGCTGAAGAGATATTTAAAATTGGTCAAGCTCTCGCTCCATTAAGAGATCAGCAAATATTATTAATTGGCTCGGGAAGCATTACTCATAATTTAAGAGAGCTTGCTTGGCATGGTGAAACGAGTGAAGTTCCAGAATGGGCATCAACTTTTAGAAACTACGTGGTGCAGCAGCTCACTCATTCGGATTATCCTGCTATTTTAGCGTGGAATACGATTCCTTATGTTCATCGTAACCACCCTACGATAGAACACTTTGCACCTTTATTTTTCTCTATGGGCACTGGTGATCGTTTTAGCATTGTACATAATAGTTTTACCATGGGTGCTTTAGGAATGGATATTTATCGCTTTGATTGAGAGAAAATAAAATATCATTTTTTAAATGACCATCACGAAATAATCATCGATCAATGGATACATTTTGATACTGAAAAGTGCAGAATGTATCCATAATTTTTTAGATCTCCTGCGTTATCCTTCCTCGGATCAATACAATTTAGAAAGCTTGTTATGAAATTAAAATTAATTACCTTGGCTATTTTGCCTATCACACTTGCTGCGTGTCAGACTTCCGATCTACAAAAAGCTGGGGATTTAGCTGTGTCTGTGCTTCAACAACAAAATGCTGATCAAACTCTCGCTGCATACCAATGGCAAGCCAATCCACAAAATGCGCCTCAACCAATCACTTTAAACTTCACCGCTGATAAAAAACTTTCAATTCATACGAGCTGCAATACTTTATTTGGCGGGTTTGAGCTAAAAAACAATACTATCGTAGCTGCTCAACTTGCATCTACCATGAAGGGATGTAATGGTTTGGCTGCCGAACAAGAACGCTTTGCTGGAAATCTATTTTCCCAAGCTGCTGTTCCTTTCGTGCTTAATTTAAATGATCGTGATAATCCAACGTTGACTTTGGTACAGCCGAATGGTGAAAAGATTATCTTCACGGGTAAAATGACACCTGAAACCAAATACAAAACTCAAGGTGAAACCATATTTCTTGAAATTTCGCCAGAAACTAAACAATGTACTGGTGTAGCTCCCCAAACTTGTCTACAAGTCAGAGAAATAAAATACAACGATAGTGGTATTAAAACGCAAGTCGATAAAGACTGGACTTTATTCTACGATCAAATTGAAGGTTTTTCACATAGTCCGAATGAACGTCAAATCATTCGTGTAAAACGTTATGAAATTAAAAATCCTGCTGCAGATCAATCAAAGTATGCTTATATTTTTGATATGGCTGTAGAGCGTGAAGCTGTAAAAGGTTCTTTATAAAGAATAAAAAACCGAGGCTAAGCCTCGGTTTTTTTATTTTTGAATATATTCTTAGAATACACCCTGAGCTAACATCGCATCAGCAACTTTTACGAAACCAGCAATGTTCGCACCATCTACATAATTCACAGTACCATCTTCTTGAGTACCGAATTTTACGCAGTTACGGTGAATTTCTTTCATGATTGCATGTAAACGCTCATCTACTTCTTCGAAAGACCAACCTAAACGAAGCGCATTTTGAGACATTTCAAGACCAGAAGTTGCAACACCACCTGCATTGGATGCCTTACCTGGAGCATATAGAATTTTTGCTTCAACGAATTTTTCAACTGCTGCAAGTGTAGAAGGCATATTTGCACCTTCAGCTACGCAAATCACACCATTTGCAAGCAATTTATCCGCATCATCAGCATCTAATTCATTTTGTGTTGCACATGGAAGTGCGATATCACACTTAATACCCCAAGGACGTTGCCCTTCAAGATATTCAAAACCATGCTTCGCTGCAAACTCAGAGATACGACCACGTTGAACGTTTTTAAGCTCCATTACTTCAGCTAAAAGCTCAGGAGTTAAACCGTCTTTAATGTATACAGTACCAGCTGAATCTGAAAGTGAAACAACTTTTGCGCCCAAATACATTGCTTTGTCAGCAGCAAACTGTGCAACGTTACCCGAACCAGAGATTGTAACTACCTTGTCTTTGAAACTGTCGTTACGAGTCTTAAGCATTTCCTCAGCGAAATACACTGTGCCGTAACCAGTTGCTTCAGGGCGCGCTAGTGAACCACCAAAAGTTAAACCCTTACCTGTAAACACGCATGAAGTGTCATTGCTGAGCTTCTTCATCATACCAGCCATGTAACCAACTTCGCGGCCACCAACACCAATATCACCCGCAGGAATATCTGTGTCAGAACCTAAGTGACGGTATAACTCGATCATGAGTGCTTGGCAGAAACGCATGATTTCGCCTTCTGATTTACCTTTAGGGTCAAAATCAGAACCACCTTTACCACCACCCATTGGTAGTGTAGTTAACGCATTTTTGAAAGTCTGTTCAAAACCTAAGAATTTTAGGATTGAAAGGTTCACTGAAGGGTGGAAACGCATACCACCTTTGAATGGACCAATTGCTGAGTTGTACTGAACACGGAACGCACGGTTAACGTGTGTTTGACCTTGATCATCAACCCAAGAAACGCGGAATTGAATCGCACGTTCAGGTTCAACTAAACGTTCTAATAAACCATGAGCTGCATACTTAGGGTTCTTTTCAATAAAAGGCCATAAGCTTGTCATCACCTCTTCAACAGCTTGAAGAAATTCTGGTTGATGTGCATCACGTGTTTTAACGTAGTCTAGGAAGTCGTTAAGGCTGTTGTATTTCAACGCTTAATCCTCAGCAGAAAATGGATCAAAATTGGTCAAAATTTCAATATATTGATAAGTTTTGGCGCAAAGTATTAAATATCTTTTACAGGCACTGTACAATAGTTTTCATAATTTTTTTTAATATTTTTTTAATTTCAATTACTTAATTATAGTATTTAATAATTTTAAATTATCAAATTCATTACTTTTAATTATGGATTAATGCTTATTCGGCGCTTTTATTGCGCGATAAATGACCCATAACAGCGCACCCCAAACTAACACTAATCATGTTAAAATCATTCATATTTCGCACCTATGATCTCCTTTTCGCTTGATTAAGTTTTAACGTACATGCACGCACAAATCTCATTGATACAACAAGTTGATGCTTTCCTACCTCAAACCCAATGTGGTCTATGTGGCCACCGTGATGGTTGTTTACCTTATGCTAAAGCTATTGTAGAAGGAGAAGACGCGAATAAATGTGTCCCTGGCGGTCAACCTGTTGCTGACGCAATTGCTCACTTACTGAATCGCCCTAAGCTTAAAGCTGAAGAAAGCGTTTGGCCAATTCAATCTGATGGTCGCCCACAGCGTATGAAAGCGATCATACGTGAAGACGAGTGTATTGGTTGCACTAAATGCATCAGTGCTTGCCCTGTAGATGCCATCATTGGATCAGGAAAGTTAATGCATACTGTGTTAACTGATCTTTGTACTGGATGCGAATTATGTATACCACCTTGTCCAGTTGACTGTATCGATCTTGTTGAAGATTTACAGCCCATACCAAATCAGCAAGCCCGCTTCCTAGAACAAAATGATCTTAGAAATCGTTATTATGCTCATATTCAACGTGAGGAAAATCGCAGTCTTCATCGCAAAGGTCCTGTCGTTAAAGCTGAAATTGATACTGCGCTTTTTGCTCAGTTTTCAAAACAATTACAATCAGTACCTACTATTCAAACGATAAAAAAAACAGCGCTTCATAAGACATTAGATGCAAAATCTACAATCGAACTTGCCAAATTACGTACACAAATTAAAAAGCTTGAAAAACAACTTGCTGTACGTGAGAGTGTCGATAAGCAAGAGCAACTCAATACTTTATATGAAAAACTCAATTCAATTGAGGGTGTTTAAATGAACGTTAAAACACCTAAAACTGTAAAAAACATGACAAAAAAGCAAATTCAAATTTTTTTTGAAAGATTAAGAGCTCAACGCCCAACCCCTAAAACAGAGCTGAATTATTCTTCACCCTTTGAGTTGTTAGTTGCTGTGACCTTATCAGCACAAGCCACTGATGTAAGCGTAAATAAGGCCACAGATAAGCTTTTCCCTGTAGCAAACACACCTGAAGCAATCTATGCCTTAGGTGTAGAAGGATTAAAATCTTATATTAAAACAATAGGTCTCTATAACTCTAAAGCTGAAAATGTCATCAAAGCTTGTGAAATATTGATTAAACAACACAACAGTATTGTTCCTCACAACCGTGCTGATTTAGAAGCACTTCCGGGCGTAGGTCGAAAAACTGCAAATGTGGTATTAAATACCGCTTTTGGTCAACCAACCATGGCCGTTGATACCCACATCTTTCGATTAGGTAATCGTACTGGACTTGCGGTAGGAAAAAATGTACTCGAAGTTGAACACCGTCTAGTTAAAGTGATTCCAAAAGAGTTTATTGTAGACGCTCATCATTGGTTAATTTTACATGGACGTTATTGCTGTATTGCGCGGAGGCCAAAGTGCAATGAGTGTGTTGTGAGTGATGTGTGCAACTGGCCTGAACGTTTCGAATATGGAGCGACAAGACAGATCGATTTAAAACAGGTTTAACGATCAAGAGATTTTTTTTGATCTTTTTTCTCTTTATCTAATTTCATCTGTTTTTGACTATCGCGAAGTAATTTAAAACTTATAAATACCAAAAAAGACAATACTGCCAAGCATGCAAGCATCAATAAAATAATGGCAATATTTTGCACTTGTTTACCTTCACATCATAAAAAAGAAGCCCTAATATGACTTAGGGCTTCTTTTTTGTCAAAGCTGAATAATGGTTATTTAGTTTGATCTAAAATTGCAAAAAGTTCTTTTTGAACTTCTTCAATAGGACGAAGTCCATTCAACTTATCATACGTTGGCGCATTTTCACCTGAAGCTGCACGCCCTTGGTAAAAGCCAACCAACTGTTCAGTTTCAGTATGATACGAACCTAAGCGCTTACGAATTGTTTCTTCTTGGTCATCTGGACGCTGAACTAAATCTTCACCAGTTTCATCATCTTTGCCTTCCACTTTTGGTGGGTTGTAGACGATATGATAAACACGACCTGATGCTGGATGTTGGCGACGACCCGATAAGCGTTTAACGATTTCTTCATCAGGCACATCAATTTCGATCACGTGATCAATATCAATGCCTTCTTTTTCCAAAGCTTCAGCTTGAGGAATCGTACGAGGGAAACCATCAAAGATACAACCATTTGCACAATCTGGTTGTGCAATACGCTCTTTAACCAGACCAATAATCAGTTCGTCAGAAACTAGACCACCATTGTCCATTACAGATTTTGCCTGTAGACCGAGTTCAGTTCCTTCACGAATTGCAGCACGGAGCATATCACCGGTTGAAATTTGTGGGACATTGTAGCGCTTGCAGATCAACTGAGCTTGAGTACCTTTACCTGCTCCAGGTGGTCCGAGTAATATAATGCGCATAAATAAACATCCTCATTTTAACTATATCGACGATACTTGGTTAATGTCTTTGGTAGGCACCAATCCAGCATCTATTTATAAGAAAGCCACAAATAAATGAATCAGACCCGCGAAGAAACCTGTTACCCCACCTAGCACAATTAAGATCCATTCGTCTTCCTGGAATGCAGGACGTAATAGATTTTGAAACTCGCGCGGCGTTAATTCACGGATACGTTCTTTAAACATTTGATAGATTTTCTGTGCGCGGCTCGCATTAAAAGCTGGGTCGCATACAGGCACCATCGTAATTTCAATTGAGCGATCGATCAAGTCTGTCTTGAGTTTTGCATACTCTTTTGGACCTAAAGATAGCTGTAATGATGTACGAACCAATGGTGTTTCCATGATTTCATTGATATGACGTTTGACAATACGGCGTGTTTTGTCTTTTTTTCCACCATACATCATTTCCATCATAATAGATTTCAATGTAATCAAATCTTCAGTCACTACACGGGCAAATACATCTGATACTTCTTCTTGGCGCTTCATAAACGCACCTTGAATATTATAAGAACCAATGCGTGGAATAACAGGTTTTATCCAAGGGAATTTACGATCTTGAGTTAACTCAAAGAATTGTGGATAACGAATATAATGTGGCTCAACTGGATTAAATACCATCCAAATTGCAATCCAATTCGTTAAAAAGCCCCAAATTGCTGCCCAGAATGGTACGGTCCAATGCCAAGGCACGACAAACCAAACGATCATTTGGAAGATACCGAAGAACATACCAATTAATGCACTGATATGCCAAATGAAGTTAATTTCTTTTTGGCCCACTTTTAGGAACATATTGACCATCAATTGACGGTCGCCTTCCATTTGACTCACTACCATCGCACGCATATCCACGAGCGACTCAACATTTAAAGTTAATTCGGTTACGAGCTCTTTCAAAACATTTGGAAGTTGCTTATGTGCTTGCGCATAAATACGTCGCTTGATTGAGTAAGGTAAGTTTTCCCATAGAACCGCATTGCGATCCATCATCACTTCATCAATTAAGTGCTCTAACTCGAAGCCAACCTGTTCACCAATGATACGAGCAGTATCCTCGGGATCCATCGCATCTAAGAACTCTCGTAAGGAGCCAAGTTTTGATAGTGTATTGTCGGTAATAATACCCGATATACGTCCTGCCTTACGTGGAACAATTCCTTGCCATCCCACCGGAAGCGGACCTAAGTGAAAACCCCAAAACTTAATTGGATAAAACACCATTTTGAGTGCCATCCAGACGTGAGCCCAAGTCACAAATGCGGTTACTGGGATAATACTCAGTACTGCATAAAAATCAGGTCGATTGACGAAGGCTTGCCACAAATCACTCACATATCCAAACATTCATGACTCTCATATTCATATATCTAATTGCAGTCGAACTTGAGGTATAAAACCATAAAGCTTTCTAAAATCCTACACTTAAGGTGTAGGAAAACTGTAGTTCTGGTTTAGTTTCAAAAATCACTTGGTTTCCTTGCGTGATTTCCTCTCCTGCTTTTATCCCTACACTAAATGTACTAATTCTTTCTTTATTCAGCATGACATAAGATAAATCTATACCACCACCGAGTTGAGATTCCTTTTCACCATTGACTGTTTTTGATTTTAGATGACCAGCAAATGCACCTAAATAAAATCCATTTAAGTCCTTAGTTCCGAGAATTATTGGGTAACGAAAACCGACTTGAGCACCCACATCGTGGTCGTCATTTAAGAAAGCGCCAAGCTTTCCGTATCCAATACCGTATGGAGTGACGTATTCTAAATTCCCATGCGCTAACCGTTGTGTAACACCAGCACCCACATTTATTTTAGAAAATTGTTCTGGTTTCAATTTTGCTTCAGGATAAAACGATGAAAAATCTGCGTATGCTAAATTCCCTACCCACATCATGACAGCAAAGGAAACGATTTTTCTCATTATTTTCTCCATTCTCTCAAACTGAGAACAATATTATTATTCATCCATAGTGCTTCGACTTTAACAGAATAATTTTCGTTCTTATATACAACAAGCTTTAAAATTAGTGTCTATTTGGTCAAATTTTAATTTTTATAACATACGAACTATTTATGAATTTTTCAAATTTTATAGTCAATCTGAGTTAAAATACTTTGATATAAAGTCAGCTTTTACCCGCAAAAAAGTAAAGATCTATGAAGCAGCAGTTCCCACTGAAGAATGTACAACAAGAAAAGCGAATTTTTCGCAGTCGAGTGGTGTTTGCTATTTGCGTGGTAATCTTTTTTTTACTTGTTCTATTGTCTCGATATGCGTATCTGCAAATTGTGCATTACGACCAGTTTAAAGATGCATCGGACAAAAACCGAATTCGTTTACAACCGATTTCCCCTGCCCGCGGTTATATTTTTGATCGTAACGGCATTCTACTGGCTGACAATTATCCAGTTTTTACGGCTACATTAAGTAAAGCGGATGTACCTGATATTGAAGATACGGTAGAACGCCTTAGAAAGATTATTGACTTGAGCGAAGAAGACATCGAACGCTTCATGAGTCGTGTGAAAACCGCAAAAAAGACTGAACGTGTAACGCTTAAACTAAACTTAACTGAAACAGATATCGCCAAATTTAGCGAAGTAAAGTTTAAATTTCCTGGTGTTTCTATTGAAACCCAAATGACGCGTTATTACCCACATGGTGAATTATTTGCCCATGTTATTGGGTATGTCGGTCGTATTAACGATAAAGAACTCAAAAGCATTGATAAAGATGCTTACGCAGGTACAAATCTGATCGGTAAAATTGGTGTAGAAAAATTTTATGAAGACCTGTTGCATGGCTCACCTGGCTTTGAATCTATTGAGACAGATGCTTTCGGTAATGTCTTACGGAAATTAGGGCGTAAAGATTCTGTACGCGGTAATGACCTCTATTTATCACTTGATTATGGTCTCCAAACCGTAGCTGCTGAGCAACTTGCGGGGCGTCGTGGTGCAATTGTTGCAATGGATCCACGTACAGGTGAAATTTTAGCGCTCGTTTCAAGTCCGAGTTTCAACCCAAATTTATTCGTAACCGGTATCAGTCATACGGACTACAGTGCCCTTCGTGACAATTTAGATCAACCACTTTATAACCGAGCAGTTCAAGGGACTTATCCACCAGGTTCTACCATTAAGCCTATGGCTGCATTAGGGGGTATTCACTACGGTATTGTCGATTGGTCAACTGCTATTTCAGATCCAGGTTATTTCCACTTACCAGGAGACTCTCACAAATTCCGCGACTGGAAAAAAACGGGTCATGGTGTAGTCAATATGCACAAATCCATTGTTGTCTCTTGTGATACTTACTATTACGTTCTTTCTTACCAGATGGGGATCGATCGTATGAACACATGGATGCGTCAGTTTGGATTTGGTGAGAAAACGGGTGTAGACCTTCCTAGCGAAAGTACAGGCTTGTATCCTTCGCCAGAATGGAAAATGCGTACTCGCAATTCTAAATGGCTCAAAGGTGAAACAATCTCAGTCAGTATTGGGCAAGGTGCATTCACTTCTACCCCTTTACAACTCGCGATGGCAACTGCAATTACAGCAAATCATGGCGCCCATGTTACACCGCACGTATTGCGTGAAACCAAAGGAACAAAGCAATTCAAAGTTCACAATGCACCAGATTATAAAATTGCCTTCAATGGTACTGATGAAGATTGGATAAAGATGCGTGATGCCATGGTGGATGTGATCCAATCTGGAACAGGTAAAGGTATTCGTGGTGGACTGCAATATCAAATTGCGGGTAAAACAGGTACCGCTCAGGTCAAGAGTATTGCGCAAGGTAAAAAGTATAACGAAGCTTTATTAACTGAACGTCAACTCGATCACGGCTTATTTGTAGGCTTCGCCCCTGCCGACAACCCAGAAATAGCGATTGCAGTGATATGGGAAAATGGTCGTGGAGGTTCAGGAGCAACCGCACTCGCACGACCTGTATTAGATTATTGGTTACTCCATCGTGATCGTAAACCAATAAAGCCGATGAATCATGTTGTCAGTGGCGGCCTAATGACAGCAGGCATTAAGCCTGGTGAATTACCTAGCGGATCTACCAATTTGTCAGCCGATCCGAATGCACTTCCTCGTGAACTCCAAGCATCACGTAACAGCAACAGTGCAACGAATGCAACGAATGCAACGAATGCAACGAATGCAACGAATGCAACGAATGCAACGAATGCAACGAATGCAACGAATGCAACGAATGCAAACACTGACACTCAACGTAACACGAGTCAATAAATGAAAAATCAACTCCGCATCATTGGTGGTGAATGGAAACGCCGTGTATTACCTTTTGCCACTATTGAGGGTTTAAGACCAACACCAGATCGTGTACGCGAAACTTTATTTAATTGGTTAATGTGGGATATTCAACAAGCGCAGGTGCTAGATGTTTGCGCTGGATCTGGTGCATTAGGTTTTGAAGCGCTATCTCGAGGGGCAGCTCATGTCACGATGATCGAACCTAATTTAGAGCAAAATAAATTTTTAAAATCAAACTTAGCGCTTTTAAATGTGAATAATGCAAAACTGATTCAAAGCACTGCCCAAATCGCGCTAAAACAACTCTCAAACAATCAATTCGATGTAGTTTTTTTAGATCCTCCCTATAGTTTAAATCTTTGGGAGGAGTTGGCTTCATTGATTGACCCAAAACTCAAAGCAGATGCATTTATTTATGTCGAAGCCGATCAACCATTGTCATCACTTAATCTACCTTCTTCATGGCACCTCATAAAAGAAACCAAAGCTGGAACAGTTAAATCAGGCCTTTATCGAAAAATAGATTAGACATTTAAAACGTCTGATTCCAAAAAATCCGAATCAATCTGCCTCGATCGTAGGGAAACGAGGATAAAAACTCGTACCCTATCGTTTGATTCTGTTTCAGCAAATACTCAACACCATATCCAAACGTAATGCTTAATTGTTCCAGATTTGATAAGTCAAAATGACCTGTATCAAGTTTATTCTTCAATTCATTCCGATCAAAAGCCGTGAAATTAAAAAATTGAATACGTTCGGATTGAAAAATTGAATGCGTCAATACATTAAATCTCGAATATTCTTTCTCATTTAATTCTGCAATCTTGGTCTGTTCACTATTTAAATCTTCTATGGCAGGCTCATAGTGAAGTTCTTGCTGAGCTTCAAAAAAATTAAAAATGAGATTTTGATCATTCGTATTTTCATCATGATCCAAGGAATTCGCGTGAACAGCAGAAATTGAAAAAAACATCAAAGCTTGTAAATAAAGTTTTAAATTTTGAATCATATTAATTTTACGTTTCTATATCTTATTATTATGCATGAAAAAAAGCCTCCACTCAGGAGGCTTTTTTACTTAAAGCATTAAGCTAGACCTTTTTCTTTAAGTACTTCTAGCATCGTTGAACCAAGTTCAGCTGGGCTACGTGTATATGCCATTCCAGCACGTTCAAACGCAGCGAATTTTTCTTCTGCCGTGCCTTTACCACCTGAAATAATAGCACCAGCATGACCCATTCGCTTACCTTTCGGTGCAGTCACACCAGCAATATAACCAACAACGGGTTTGGTCACATTTGATTGGATATATTCTGCCGCTTCTTCTTCAGCTGTACCACCAATCTCACCAATCATAATAATTGCATCTGTGTCTGGATCATCTTGGAACAGTTTCAAAGCATCAATCTGATTCATACCAGGGATTGGATCTCCACCAATACCAATACACGTTGATTGACCTAATCCTAACTTCGTAGTTTGTGCAACAGCTTCATAGGTCAACGTACCAGAACGCGAAATAATACCGATTCGTCCTGGCTGATGAATATGTCCTGGCATAATACCAATCTTACATTCACCCGGCGTGATAACACCTGGACAGTTTGGACCCACTAAGCGAGTGCCATTTCCATTGGTTTCTAGATAGCGTTTCGCTTTCAGCATATCAATGGTTGGTACACCTTCAGTGATAACAACAATCAGTCCAACGCCAGAGTCAACTGCTTCAACGATAGAATCCAATACAAATGGTGCAGGAACGTAAATGACCGATGCATCAGCACCAGTCTCTTTCACTGCATCTTTCATTGTATTGAATACAGGTAGATTTAAATGAGTTTGACCGCCTTTACCTGGAGTCACACCACCCACAACCTTAGTACCATAAGCCAAAGCTTGTTCTGAGTGGAATGTACCATTTTTACCCGTAAAGCCCTGTACCAATACTTTAGTGTCTTTATTAATTAATACGCTCATGATTGATACTCCTTATGCTTTTACTGCAGCAACAATTTTTTCTGCGGCATCAGATAAGCCGTTTGCAGAAATTAGTTTAAGACCAGATTCATCAAGTAATTTTGCACCTAGTTCTGCATTATTCCCTTCTAAGCGAACAACAACAGGCACTGTTACATTTACTTCTTGAACCGCTGCAATAATTGCTTCAGCAATCATGTCACAACGCACAATACCACCGAAGATATTGATCAGCACACCTTGTACTGACTGATCCGCTAAAATGATCTTGAATGCTTCAATTACACGCTCTTTGGTTGCGCCACCACCTACATCCAAGAAGTTTGCTGGTTGACCACCATAGAGTTTAATGATGTCCATGGTTGCCATTGCAAGACCTGCTCCATTCACCATACAACCAATATTACCTTCTAAAGCAACATAGTTAAGGTCAAACTCAGATGCCTTGAGCTCACGCTCATTTTCTTGCGATTTATCTCTTAAAGCAGAAACTTCTGGCAAACGATATAAAGCATTCGAATCAATACCGACCTTGGCATCAACACACAAAATTTCACCATTTTCACGGACTGACAATGGATTAATTTCAAACAATGCGAAATCATTTTCTACGAACGCTTGATAAGCTGCAGACATAATTTTAACAAATTGATTAATCTGTTTATCTTTCAGCTCTAAAGCAAAAGCGACTTCACGAGCTTGGAAAGGAAGTAAGCCAACCAATGGATCTACTTCAACTTTAATAATTTTTTCTGGAGTTTCTTCAGCGACTTTTTCAATTTCGACACCACCTTCAGTAGAAGCCATGAAAGTAATACGACGTGATGAACGATCAACAACTGCGCCTAAATACAATTCACGCTCAACTGGATAGACATCTTCTGCAACGAGTACACTGTTAACTGGTTGCCCATTTGCATCCGTTTGATATGTAACTAAACGAGTACCAATAATTTGCGAAGCATATTCTTTTGCTTCATCAGCTGACTTAACGACTTTAACGCCGCCAGCTTTTCCACGCCCACCGGCATGTACTTGTGCTTTCATAACAGCGAATTTGCCGCCTAGCTGTTCAAATGCTTTTACTGCTTCCTCTGCATTTGTAGCGATGATGCCTTCCTGAACTGGCATACCATATTTTTTTAACAGCGATTTCGCCTGATACTCGTGTAAATTCATTGTTTTACCTTTTACTACTTTTCACTTTTTATGACACACCAATATTTAAACTTCCTTCGCAATAAATATTGGCATTTATTAAATTTAGTATTCTAGTTTTAGATGATTATTCAAACAAAAACAACCACCAAATGCAAAAAGAGCGGCCTCAGCCGCTCTTTTTTGTGTTATTTACGTTTACGCTGAATCGCGTGAATCGCTCGCCCATCTACTGCTAACGCAGCTTCATGAACTACTTCAGAGAATGTTGGGTGACCAAATGTCATTAATTGAAGATCTTCAACGCTTGATACAAATTCAAGTGCGATCATACCTTGGTGAACGATATCAGACGCAGCAGGTCCAATCACGTGCATACCAAGCAAACGATCCGTTTTAGCGTCAGCAACAAATTTCACGAAACCAGCGTTTTCTCCTGCTGCCATCGCACGACCATTCGCTGCGAAACCAAATTGACCTGTTTTAACTTCGTGACCTTTTTCTTTCGCTTGTTCTTCTGTTAAACCAACCCACGCCGCTTCAGGGTGTGTATAGATCACAGAAATAATCGTGTCATAGTTCACTTGAGCTGCGTGACCATGAATACGTTCAACAGCCATTACGCCTTCTTCCATTGCTTTATGTGCAAGCATTGGACCACGTACTAAGTCACCAATTGCATATACACCTTCAACAGAAGTTGCACACCAATCATTTACTTCAACCAAACCACGTTCAGTAAGTTTAATGCCAGAATCTTCTGCTAATAAACCTTCTGCATACGCTTTACGACCCACGCAAACGATCAATTTGTCGAAAGTCTGAGTTTTGTCTTCGCCACCTTGAGTGTACTTAACTGTCACTTCACGACCATTGATTTCTGTACCAGCTACTTTTGCGCCAACACGAATATCAAGACCTTGCTTCGTTAATACTTTTTGGTAATCTTTAGCCAAAGCTTTATCAGCCATTGGTAAAAAAGCATCCATTGCTTCAAAAACAACAACCTCTGCACCCAAACGACGCCATACTGATCCTAGTTCAAGACCAATTACACCTGCACCAATTACACCTAAACGTTTAGGTACTTCTTGGAATTCAAGCGCACCGGTAGAATCAACGATAAGATCTTGATCTACAGGAGCAACAGGAATATTTACAGGAACAGAACCAGAGGCAAGAATGACATATTTAGGTTCTAAAATTTGAGTTTCACCTTCATGTGGAACAAACTCAACTTTTTTACCAGCTAATAATTTACCTGTACCCTGCAACCATTCAATACCGTTACCTTTCAATAGGCCATCGATACCCATTGTAAGTTGGTTGACGATTTTATCTTTACGAGCAAGTAACTTTTGAAGATCGAATTTCACTTCGCCCGTTGTAATACCATGATCATCTAAATGATGAACAGTATCTTCATAACGATGTGAAGAGTCTAAAAGTGCTTTAGATGGGATACAACCCACGTTCAAGCAAGTACCACCTAAAGATGGTTTTCCTTTATGAATACGCTTTTCAATACATGCAACTTTGAAACCCAGTTGTGCTGCACGAATAGCAGCTTCATAACCACCTGGACCACCGCCGATTACTACTAAATCAAATTGTTGAGACATTCTTCTCTCCAAAAATGGGCCTAGAGGATCGCTCTAAGCCCATGGATTTATTCTTTAGAATTAAAGATCAAGGATAAGTTTAGCTGGTTCTTCTAACAATTCTTTGATTGTTACAAGGAAACCTACTGCTTCTTTACCATCAATTAAACGGTGGTCATAAGAAAGCGCTAAATACATCATTGGTAAGATTTCAACTTGACCATTTACCGCCATTGGACGCTCTTGGATTTTATGCATACCCAAAATTGCAGTTTGTGGCGTATTTAAAATTGGTGTTGAAAGCAATGAACCGAAAGTACCACCATTAGTGATCGTGAATGTACCACCTGTCATATCTTCAATGCCGAGCTTACCATCACGTGCTTTGAATGCGTAATCACGAATACCATTTTCTACTTCAGCATAGTTCATGCGATCAGTATCACGTAATACTGGAACTACTAAACCACGGTCAGAAGATACCGCTACACCGATGTCATAGTAACCGTGATAAACGATATCATCACCATCAATTGAAGCATTTACAGCTGGGTAGCGTTTAAGTGCTTCAGTTGCAGCTTTAACAAAGAATGACATAAAGCCTAAACGAGCACCATGACGCTTTTCAAAAGCATCTTTGTACTGAGCGCGCATGTCCATGATTGGCTTCATGTTGACTTCGTTGAACGTCGTTAACATTGCTGTTTCTTGCGTTGCAGCAAGTAAACGCTCAGCCACACGCTTACGAAGACGTGTCATAGGAACACGTTTTTCAATACGCTCACCTACAGCTACGCTTAATGGTGCAGCAGCAGGAGCAGCAGGTTTAGATTGGTGATTCGCCACATCTTCTTTAGTGATACGGCCACCACGACCTGTACCTGAAACTTCTGATGCATTGATACCAGTTTCAGTTAATGCCTTACGAACAGCTGGAGCTTGGTCTTGAACAGGAGCTTGAGCACGTTCAACAACCGGAGCAGCACCCGCTTCTGTAGCAGCCGCAGCTTGTTCAACTTTCTCTTCAGATTGAACAGCTTGAGTTTGAGAAGCACCAGAAACAGCACCTGCTTCAAATGTAGCAATTACTTCATCAGAAAGAACTGTGTCGCCTTCGCCTTTAATGATATTTGCAATCGTACCATCTGCAGGAGCAACAACTTCAAGTACAACTTTATCCGTTTCGATATCACAGATCACTTCATCACGTGATACCGCTTCACCTGGTTGTTTGTGCCAAGTTGCAATTGTTCCGTCTGCAACTGACTCTGGGAATACCGGTGCTTTAATTTCGGTTGCCATTCTTAAGATTCTCCTGATTATTCTGCTACGATCGCAAGCGCTTCGTTAACGAGTTGTGCTTGTTGTTTTGCATGTAAATATGGTGAGCCACAAGCCGGTGCAGCAGATGCTTCACGTCCTGCATAGCTGATTTGAATTTGTTGACCTGACTTCATAACACCTTCGTATAAACGTGGTGCGATGAATAACCATGCGCCTTGGTTCTTCGGTTCTTCTTGCGCCCAAACAAGCTCTTTCATATTTGGATATTGTGCAAGTACTTCCGCTAAACGTGCTTCTGGATATGGGTACAATTGTTCAACACGAACAATAGCAGTGTTGTTCAATTCATTTTCACGACGTTTTTCAAGTAAATCGTAATAAACCTTACCACCGCAAAGCACTACACGAGTCACATCCAACTTATTAATGTTATCAACTTCATCAATCACAGTTTGGAAAGTTCCGTTCGCCAATTCATCAAGATTAGATACCGCTAATTTGTGACGTAATAATGACTTTGGAGACATGATAATCATTGGTTTACGAATTGGGCGAATCGCCTGACGACGTAAAGCATGGAAAATCTGTGCAGGAGTTGTAGGCGTCATCACTTGCATGTTTTCTTCAGCACATAGCTGTAAGAAACGCTCTAAACGTGCAGATGAGTGTTCTGGGCCTTGACCTTCAAAACCATGTGGAAGAAGCATCGTTAAACCACAAACGCGCTCCCACTTTGTCTCACCAGAAGCAATGAATTGGTCAATAACAACTTGAGCACAGTTCGCGAAGTCACCAAATTGTGCTTCCCAAATAATTAAGCTCTTAGGTAGAGTTGTTGCATAACCATATTCGAATGCCAATACTGCCATTTCAGACAATAATGAGTCATAAATCGCTGTACGCGGTTGATTTTCTTTAATATGGCAAAGTGGAATATACGTCGAACCGTCTACTTGGTTATGAAGCTTCGCATGACGATGCGAGAATGTACCACGACCAACATCTTCACCAGTTAAACGAACAAGATAACCCTCGTCCAATAACGAAGCATAAGCTAGAGTCTCAGCTGCACCCCAGTTCAATGGCATTTCACCAGTTTGCATTTTAAGACGATCATCGATCACCTTAGAAACTTGACGCTGCATCACGAAGCCTTCAGGAAGCTCACGCATTTTGCGACCAAGTTCTTTTAAACGCTCTTCAGGGAAAGTAGTATCCCAAACGTCAGTGTATTCGTGACCTAAGTATGGCGTCCAGTCAACGAACATTTTTTTATTCGGTTCAAGTACAAGTGCATTAGCAACATGTTTACCTGCTTCTAAATCAGCACGGTAATCTTCGATCATCTGATCTGCAGTCGCACGATCAATTACACCTTCTTGTACTAATTTGTCAGCATATAATGCACGAGTCGTCGTTTTCTTATTAATGACTTGATACATCATTGGCTGAGTTGCTGCTGGCTCATCTGCTTCATTGTGACCGCGACGACGGTAACAGAACATATCGATAACAACGTCTTTACGGAAAGTATGACGGAAATCATGTGCAAGTTGAGCAACAAACAATACAGCTTCAGGATCATCACCATTCACATGGAAGATTGGTGCCTGAATCATTTTCGCGATATCAGTACAGTATTCAGTAGAACGTGCATCACGTGGATCTGATGTTGTAAAACCAACTTGGTTATTGACAACAATATGAACTGTACCACCTACCGTATAACCACGTGTTTGTGACATTTGGAAGGTTTCTTGGTTCACACCTTGACCAGCAAATGCAGCATCACCATGTACGATTACTGGTAATACGTCATCACCACCAATGTCTTTACGACGAACTTGACGAGCACGTACTGAACCTTCAACTACAGGCCCTACGATTTCTAAGTGTGATGGGTTAAATGCCAATGCCAAATGAACTTCGCCACCTGGAGTCATTACGTTTGACGAGAAACCTTGGTGATACTTAACGTCACCAGAACCTTTCTTGTGAAGTGATTTACCTTCAAATTCACCGAAAAGATCTGCTGGGTTTTTACCCATGATATTGACAAGCAAGTTGAGACGACCACGGTGTGGCATACCGATCACAACTTCTTTACATCCCACAGAACCTGCGCGTTGAATAACAGCATCAACCATCGGAATGAAAGATTCACCGCCTTCCACACCAAAGCGCTTAGCACCAACATACTTATTGCCTAAGTATTTCTCTAAGCCTTCAGCTGCAGTTAAACGTTCAAGAACATGTTTCTTTTGTTCTGCTGAAAAACCAAATTGACCTTTCACACCTTCAAGACGTTGTTGAATCCAACGTTTCTCTTTAGTGTCAACAATGTGCATATATTCAACACCAATAGAAGCGCAATACGTCGCCTCCATCGCATTGACCATTTCACCTAAAGTTGCTTCAGTTTTGCCAATTGCAAGATTACCTGTATTGAATACAGTATCTAAGTCAGATTTGGTTAAACCATGAGCCGCTAGATCAAGATCAGGCACTTCTTCTCGTTTTGCCAAACCTAATGGATCTAATTTTGCTTTTTGATGACCGCGGTTACGGTATGCAGCGATTAATTGTAATACGCCAATCTGACGACGCTCGTGCTCAGAACTAACTGAACTTTGAACGACAGGCTGAATACGGTTTGAGTTACGACCCAATAAAAGGAATTGCTCACGTACATTGCTGTGTGGTTGATCCCCTTTTGGGAACTTACCAAAGTATTCTTGCCAATCAGCACCGACTGATTCTGGAGCAACTAAATACTGCTCATAAAGTTCTTCAATATACGCTGCACTGTCAGCGGAAAGTTCAGTGTCAAGACGCAATGCGTCAGCAACTTCTTGCATTTGTGGACCCATTTCCTATTGCAAAACATTACAGGGAGCTTTCTAAGCTCGCCCATGATTGATAATGCCAAATCGGTAAATTGACATTCACCCATCTGGTACAAAAGACCATGGGGCGTATAGCATTAGAGAGTTTCTAATACCAATGACGAATCATAACGCCCTCATTGGCATCATCACTCATCTTTATACTCGATAAAATTACCGAGCAATTTTTGCAAATTGACTTAGAAAAAAATAAAAATATTAGTCTTTTCTAAAGCAACTTTTCAATTTGATTATCCCTGCTTTCAGCTTAACACCAAACCACCAAAATGTTGATTTAATGTACAGATTGAATAATATTCATGCTAAAAATTTTGTTCAAATCCTACCATGAACTTCACTTCAAACTGATTTTATTGACACATACCATTCATAAATTAGCTAAATACAACTATAAACCATTGAGATAATATAAGGTGCATTTAGATAAATTCTATTAAAATTCATAATTATTAGACTAAAGCCTAAAATTATAGATTTAAATACATGCAACTTGGATCATAAAACCGATATCTTAACATTTTAAAAAGATATTTGCAGATGCAAAACGTTTTCATTTATCCCTAAAGTGCATATTTTTTTATGATTGGGGCAAATCTAACCACTTCAACCAAAATATCTCGAAAACTAAATTTAACATCAAGTTTTGATTAAAAAAAAAGCACACCTAAGTGTGCTTTTTTTTGGAACAGCATTATCCAGCTTGATCTAACAACATGCTACGAATGTGACCAATCGCTTTTGTTGGATTTAGACCTTTAGGGCATACTGATACACAGTTCATGATACCTTTACAACGGAATAAACTGAAAGGATCGTCTAAACGAGCCAAACGGTCTTGAGTAGCAGTATCACGCGAATCAATAATGAAACGATATGCATTCAACAATGCTGAAGGACCCAAGAATTTATCAGGGTTCCACCAGAATGATGGGCAAGACGTTGAACAACATGCACAAAGAATACATTCATACAAACCATCAAGATGCTCACGCTCTTCTGGAGATTGTAAACGCTCTTTAGGTGGTGCAGGTTGATTATTAATCAAGAACGGTTGAATTTTGTCGTACTGATCATAGAACTGATTCATGTCTACAACCAAGTCTTTGATTACTGGAAGACCTGGTAATGGACGAATAGTAATTACTTCTGGCAAATCGTTTAGGTTCCAAAGACACGCTAAACCATTTTTTCCATTGATGTTTACACCATCTGAACCACAAATACCTTCACGACATGAACGACGGAACGTTAAAGTTTCGTCTTGAACTTTCAATGCAAGTAGCGCATCAAGCAACATACGGTGCTTATCAGTCAACTCAAGCTTGAATGTTTGCATGTACGGTGCTTTATCCTTATCAGGATCGTAGCGGTAGATATTAAATGTACGAGTACCTCTACTCATCTTACTTCTCCCAATTAGAATGTACGTGGTTTAGGTGGAATAGCATCAACTGATAAAGGCTTGTAACGTACTGGCTTGTACTCAAGACGGTTATCAGCAGAGAACCATAAAGTATGCTTCATCCACTCATCATCACGACGGCCGTAAGGATATGCTGGATGATCTGGAGATTCTTCAAAATCTACAACAGTATGCGCACCACGACATTCTTTACGTGCAGCAGCAGAGATTAAGGTTGCTTTTGCAACTTCGTATAAGTTTTCCACTTCAAGTGCTTCAATACGCGCAGTATTAAATACTTTTGATTTGTCTTTTAAGTGGATATTACGGATACGAGGCTCAAGTGCAAGAATCTCTTTCACACCTTTTTCAAGAAGTTCAGTTGTACGGAATACACCTGCATGATCTTGAACGATATCGCGAATTGCATCAGCAACTTCTTGCGCATTCTCACCAGAAGTTGACTCATCTAAGCGACGGATACGCTCGACAGTTTGCTGAAGCACAGTTGTTGGAAGCGGCGCATATTCATCACCGTGATGCTTAGTCACATAGTCAATGATATGTTCGCCAGCAGCTTTACCAAATACAACTAAGTCAAGCAATGAGTTTGTACCTAAACGGTTAGCACCATGTACAGACACACATGAACATTCGCCAATCGCATAGAAACCTTTCACTGGTTTAGTGAAATTGCGATCCGCAGCATTGGTAGAATAAGTATCGCTGTCTTTGTCGTAATGTGCTTCTAGCGGAGTAGTTTCACGCGATTCAGGAACAACAACTTGACCATGAATGTTAGTTGGAATACCACCCATTTGGTAATGGATTGTTGGTACAACAGGAATTGGCTCTTTTGTGATGTCAACGTTCGCGAACTTCTTACCAATCTCAAATACAGATGGAAGACGTTTCATGATCGTATCAGCACCCAAGTGCGTCATATCAAGAAGGATATAATCACCTTTAGGACCACAACCACGGCCTTCTTTGATCTCTTGGTCCATAGAACGTGATACGAAGTCACGTGGTGCCAAGTCTTTCAAAGTTGGAGCATAACGCTCCATGAACGGTTCGCCGTCTTTGTTACGAAGGATTGCACCTTCACCACGACAACCTTCAGTTAACAATACGCCTGCGCCTGCAACGCCCGTTGGGTGGAATTGCCAGAATTCCATATCTTGTAATGGAATACCTGCACGAGCAGCCATACCAAGACCGTCACCAGTGTTGATATATGCGTTTGTAGATGCGCGGTAAACACGACCAGCACCACCCGTTGCGAACAATGTTGCTTTCGCTTGGAATACTGCAATTTTACCTGTTTCTTGGTCAATTGCTGTAACACCAAGTACATCACCTGCTTCATTACGGATCAAATCAAGCGCGATCCATTCTACGAAGAATTGTGTACCCATTTTCACGTTGCTTTGATAAAGCGTGTGAAGAAGTGCGTGACCTGTACGGTCGGCAGCAGCACAAGCACGAGGAACAGCTTTTTCACCATAGTTCGCAGAGTGACCACCGAATGGACGTTGGTAAATTGTGCCGTCAGCGTTACGATCAAATGGCATACCTAGATGTTCAAGTTCATATACAACTTGTGGCGCTTCACGAGTCATAAACTCAATTGCGTCTTGGTCACCTAACCAGTCAGAACCTTTTACTGTGTCATAGAAATGGTAGTGCCAGTTATCTTCTTGCATGTTACCAAGAGAAGCACCAATACCACCCTGTGCAGCTACAGTGTGAGAACGCGTTGGGAATACTTTAGTCAATACCGCAACTTTCAAACCAGCTTGAGCAAGTTGGTAAGAAGCACGCATACCAGAACCACCACCACCAACGATGACAGCATCGAAAGTTTCGTGTGGAATATTTGTATAATCTTCTTTAGGGTTTATAGCGCCCATGATTGTTTCCTATCAATTCGCCCAAAAAATCTGGATTGCCCAGATCGCATATGCAAATACAGCAATAATAACTGCTGAAGTCAGTACAAGGCGTAAACCTGATGCTGATGGACCCATTTGACGAGTCGTCACATAGTCAGTGAATACTTGCCACATACCAATCCATGCGTGTGCAACAAGAGATAAGACTGCCAATAAAGATAAAATCTTCATCGGTAATGTCATCATAAAGCCGTACCACTGTTCGAAGTTGAAACCACCATTACAAAGGATCCAACCAAACACCACAACAGTATAAACAGCTAAAACTACAGCACTTACACGCTGGATAAACCAATCGCGAGAACCTGAACCCGTTAAACCAGTAGCACTTTTCATTAGAGTACGATCCATACAAATGATGCAACGATACCAATTGCAGATAAAATTAATGCGATTGTTGCTGCTACACGACCACTTTGTAACTCTTCAGCGATACCCATATCAGCAAGCAAATGCTTGATACCTGCGATGAAGTGGTAGATTAAGCCAGCGACAAATACCCATACGATGAAGCGCACGATAAAGCTATCAAAAATAGCTTGAACTTGTGCAAAGCCCTCAGGAGAAGACAATGATTTGTCTAAGATCCATAAAAGAACTGGTACGAGTAAAAATACGATGACACCTGAAAGACGGTGTAAAATAGATGCAATAGCCACAGGGGATTTTAAGTTTACGTCTAAAACTTGACCCATGGACAAATTGACAGGTCTGTTGCTTTTCACAGCGGGCATCCTGTAGTTAAAAACTCCATCCGGAGTTTGTTGGAATTAATTCGAAGGAAAGCTGGCATTTGTTAGACAAATAAATTGTCTAAACCTTTATACGACACGGAATTATAAAACGTGCAATTTCAAATTACAAACCTACGAAGCAGGCGTCAACCATAAATTATTTTTAAATAAGAATCATTTACATCTACTTTCTTACAGTTAAGTCATCTCTCCATTTAAATACAAACACTAAGCCATTAATATTTATATCAATTTATTTTAATTTAGTGTTACTGAACTCAAATGTTCGATTTGTCTTAATTAGACTAAAGCACAACTCACTACAAAAATATATTTTTTTAAGAAATATAATATTTATTTTATTTTTCAAAAACTTAAAGAAAATTAAATCTCAAATAATTTGTACTTTTAAAACTAATTAGAAAAATGAATATTGCTCACATGGTCATTGTTTTTTTATCTAATTGAATTGAGTAATTTCAAATGTAAAAAAGGATAAAAATCATATGCACTTATAAATTAATTACAAAATAAACTTCATTTTCTAATGTTGAGCTCACCACTTAAAATGTAATGAAACATTATAAATTAGACACTTTTTAATCAATTAGTAAATAAAGTGAAAAAAAATATTTCATTGTCATTATTGGTCTATTTATTCAGTCTATCATCTTAAAAAAACAGACAAATTCTATAAACAATCGCTTTTAACAACCTTCAACATATTGATAAAAGGTATTAATAATCAAGCATTACTTGGTTTAAATCATCAAAATATGCACGTTTTTGTCTTTTTTTTTATGCCACTACCGTTGAAATTGTCTTATTATACGGCGGCGCTAGTGAAAAGCAGATAAATTCCTACTGATTAACTGAGTTTAGAACCAGTCACTTTAGGTCGTCATTTTTATCCATAAGTATAATTGACAATTTTTGACTACTCACTAAGCTTAGAGCAAATTTTGAAACCGTCTAACTCACGGATTACAACAGATTATTTCGGGTTAGATAAAACATTCACCAGGACAGGAGATCTATTGAATGTCTGAAGCAACTGGCAAAAAAGCCGTATTACAGCTTGATGGCAAAGAAATTGAATTACCAATTTACAGCGGCACATTGGGCCCAGATGTAATCGACGTTAAAGATGTATTGGCCGCAGGTCACTTCACTTTTGATCCTGGTTTTATGGCTACAGCGTCTTGCGAGTCTAAAATCACATTTATCGATGGTAATAAAGGTGTTCTATTACACCGTGGTTATCCAATCGACCAACTAGCTACTAAAGCTGATTATTTAGAAACTTGCTACTTATTATTAAATGGTGAGCTTCCTACAGCTGAGCAAAAAGAAGAGTTTGACGCTAAAGTTCGTAACCACACTATGGTTCACGATCAAGTTAGCCGCTTCTATAACGGTTTCCGCCGTGATGCACACCCTATGGCTATTATGGTGGGTGTTGTTGGTGCGTTATCAGCGTTCTATCACAACAACCTTGATATCGAAAATGTTGATCACCGTGAAATTACTGCGATCCGTTTGATTGCTAAAATTCCTACTCTTGCTGCGTGGAGCTACAAGTATACTGTTGGTCAACCATTCGTTTACCCACGTAATGACTTAAGCTATGCAGAAAACTTCTTGTACATGATGTTTGCTACTCCAGCAGATCGTGATTACAAAGTTAACCCTATTCTTGCAAAAGCAATGGATCGTATCTTCACGCTTCATGCTGACCATGAACAAAATGCTTCTACGTCTACAGTACGTTTAGCTGGTTCTACTGGTGCTAATCCGTATGCATGTATCGCTGCTGGTATCTCTGCACTTTGGGGCCCTGCTCACGGTGGTGCAAACGAAGCTGTTCTTAAGATGCTTGATGAAATCGGCTCTGTAGAAAACGTTGCTGGCTTCATGGAAAAAGTGAAGACTAAAGAAGTTAAACTTATGGGCTTCGGTCACCGTGTTTATAAAAACTTCGATCCACGTGCTAAAGTAATGAAAGAAACTTGTGATGAAGTTCTTGGTGCTTTAGGTATCAATGATCCACAGTTAGCTTTAGCAATGGAATTGGAGCGTATCGCACTTTCTGATGAATACTTCATCAAGCGTAACCTTTATCCAAACGTTGACTTCTATTCAGGTATCATCCTTAAAGCGATTGGTATCCCAACAGAAATGTTCACTGTAATCTTCGCACTTGCACGTACTGTTGGTTGGATCAGCCACTGGTTAGAAATGCACAGCGGCCCATACAAGATTGGACGTCCTCGTCAACTTTACACTGGCGAAGTTCAACGCGATATCGTTCGTTAATTCGAACTGCGTCGACAGTCAAAAAACCACCCTTTGGGTGGTTTTTTATTATCTGATTAACAACAAAATATTGTTTTCAGCCCTAATGAAATAGAAACCTCGTATATCTAGAATATCTACAAACAAAAAAAAAGCCTGATTAAATCAGGCTTTTTTGATCAGTGTTGTGAATAATGATCCAAGTTTAATGAGCTTAACTGCTGTTTTAATTTTGCAAGAGACCATGGCCATGCTGCAAAGTTACGACCATTTTCATCCAAATAGTAACTCTTACAGCCCCCTGCATTAAATACAGTAGTTTTAAGATGCTTTTGAACCAATTGATTATGTCGCTTAACAACGTCGTCTTTAATCACAAGCTTGTTAATGTTTTGCTTTTTGATCTTTAGTAGACCATCAAGAATATAATCCAATTGAGCTTCAGCAATACCAATAAATGAGTCATAAACCAGAATATTTGGTCCTAACACCAAAAATGCATTTGGTACATTGGTAATACTTGCACCTAAATAAGCTTCTGGTGAACTATTTTTCCAACGATCCGCTAAGAGCTTCCCATCCATATCATAAATGCGCTTACCAATTGGCGGATGCGATACCTCAAAACCCGTACCCCAAATGATGACATCCACTTCATGACGCTCACCATTGGCCGCAACAACCGTATTCCCATCAATCTCAACCAATCCCTCATTGATTAGTTTCACATTATCTTGTTGCAATGCTGGATAGTAATTGTTGGCAAATAAAAGACGTTTACAGCCAATATCAAAATTTGGTGTGACTTTTTTTCTTAATTCATCATCTTGAATTTGCAACTTCAATAATTGTTTGCTTAAGAAATTCACAGGCTTCAGCACTTTCGGATTACGCAAACCAAAGTTAATGCCATTTAAAATTTGGGCAATACTGCTCCGCCAAGTGGATTGAATCACGGGAAATTTCTGGATCAGTGATTTCGCTTGATCATTCAAATTCATATCAGCTTTTGGCAACACCCAAGGTGCTGTACGCTGAAACACAAAGAGTTCTTTCGCTAATGGCTGAACCTGAGGAATAAATTGAATCGCTGAAGCACCTGTACCAATAACAGCAATACGTTTACCTTTCAGATCGTACTCATGATTCCATCTTGCAGAGTGAAACATTACCCCCTTGAAACTTTCTATGCCCTTAATTTTTGGAAATGATGGCTCAGTAATCGGTCCCGTTGTAAAGATTACCGTTTTTGCTAGATACTTTCCTTGAGAAGTTTCTAACGACCACTGCGCCTTCTCGTTATCCCAACGTGCTGTTTTTAATTCATGATTAAATTGGATTTTTTCAGTCAGTTGATGCTTCTCAACCACTTCCTCAAGATAACTTAAGATTTCTGGCTGCTTGGCAAACAAATGACTCCATTTGTGACTTGGCGAAAAGGAAAAAGAATATAAGGCTGAAGGAACATCACATCCACATCCTGGATAATTATTATCGCGCCATGTACCACCAACTCGGTTCGCTTTTTCCAGCACAATGTAGTCGCGATATCCTGCCTGATTCATTTTATATGCCGCAGCGATACCGGAAATACCTGCACCAACAACAACCGTGTCATACACCTTTTTTGATTGTTCGACTTTAAGTTCTTTATCTGCGTTATTTTTTTTCTTTACTTTTACTTCTGCTTTTTCAGATTGATCAGCAGTTTGAATTTTTAAATCTGCATTGCTCTCTAATTCGTTATCGAGTGTCATTCTTTTATCTCTCTATTATTTTACAAAACGCTTAAACCATGGATAACCTACACCTAACATTTTGGTATATAAGGTCGGTGAAGCACGCTTCATCAACCAAAATAATTTCGCGTCTGGTTGTGGAATCGTATAAAGAATACCTTTATCTAAATTGTTTAAGGTTTTTTGTGCAACTTGATCGCTTGTGACAAATGCATGATTCTGCAATAAATCATCCGCTAAACCCGAGTAATTGGAAGGTAATCGCCCATTCTTCATAATATTAGTAGGTACTAAAGTTGGGCAAAGCACATTCACACGGATATTATCTTGATGTAGTTCTGCAGATAACGTTTCAGATAATGCAAGTACACTAGATTTCGTCACGTTATAAGCTGTCATTTCAGGTGCAGCTGTAAATCCTGCTGCTGAAGCAACATTAATAATTGCCCCATAACCTTGTTGTTTAAACTTCGGTACAAAAAAGTGGCAACCATGAATCACGCCCCATAAGTTGACATGCATACACCATTGCCAATCTTCTAGTGTCATCTCATCAAACTTACCACCTAACCCCACGCCAGCATTATTAATAACAAGTGTCACAGGATGATTAAAAAGGTTTTCTGCTTGATTCGCCAGTCGCTCAACATCTTCCTTTTTTCCCACATCGCAGGATTCAGGAAATGCTTTTTGCCCTGTGGTCTGAGAAATCAGCTGAACAGTTTCTTCAGCTGCAGCTAAATTAATATCAGCACACACCACTTGACCACCACGTTTTGCAATTTCCAATGCAAAACTGCGTCCAATACCACTTCCCGCACCCGTTACCACAGCATAAGCCTGATGGCTCGGTTTAATTTTCTTCTTAAAAAAAAGCATGAACTATCCTTATTCTTATACCTTTAAAGCTGGCATGAATTCCTTCGTAAAGTATGGTGTCAAAATACCATCCACTGGATTTAATAAACGTTCTTTGTAGTACTCTAAGAATGCTGATGTGTCATGATCATTCGGATGGAAGTCTGGTTTGAGATATTCGAAAATATGTTTGAGCGAACTGCCATAAACACCATCTTTTAGCCCAAAAATCAGACCTATACTTCGATACATATCTTTGTAGTAACTTAAACTGATTAGATTTGATGGCTTACGATAAAATGGCACAATTAAGGATGCAGCAGAAATCAGCACTAAAATCGTAATAAGCGCTGGGAAAAAGCCTGCTATTCTTAAAGCATAGTTACTCGAAAGAAGTTGGAACACATCATATGCAATATCTTTATGCTCTGATTCCTCAAGCATATGCCACATCCAAATTGCGCGTTGTTTCTCATCTTGAGATTCGAAGAAAATATGCTCATGATTCATCATGTATTCAGCAAGCACTGCGGTAAAATGCTCAATCCCAGCCATAAGCGATAATTTCATTGGCTGAGGCAACCGATTAAAACCATATTCAAAAACGTGATGCGCCAGAAATCTAAACAATTTGACAGGCAAATCTGCCTTTAAAAAAGCGTCATTTAATTCTTCATGAAGTTTAGAATGTAAAGCTTCTTGCCCAATCAGTGCTGTCACTCTTTGCTTAAGTAATGGATCTTGAATAAAGTCACGATGATAACGTGCTGTATCAATAACGAGATCCTCACCATAGGTTAAAAAAATTGAAAGTGACGCAAAGTAAGCACTTGCTAATTCCGCATTCAAATAAAATTTTGGATCAATCTTTTGATGATCAAAATCAAATTTCATATGACGAATTGGAATAGCTTTTGATTGATTCTCAGGATCAAATTTAGAACCGTTTAGAAATTTAGAAATTTTTTTTAGTGGCTGAGTTAATAACATGGCGAACCTTCTCTTTTATCTCAGTGAATAAATTCAAATAATGTGAATTCTTCGACGTTTCTAAAAAATTAAGATAAAAAGACGAAATAGCCATTTGCATAATAAATCTTTAGAGATGGCATAATTGCTCATTCATCAAGATTGTCTAACAAAATTATTAAGTTTTAATCAGTAAATACCATTTCATTATCATTAAAGGTCAACACCATTTTTAACAAGTAATGATTCCAAATAGTGATATTTTGAATGTCACATAAACTTTAAGTAGATTAAGAAATAAGTATGATGTTGTGGATGCCACTTATTTTAAAATGGATAAAATTTGACGCTTTTAGATGTAGATCACTCACCCAAGGTGAAATCACGTTGAGCCAAAGTGTCTTTGGTGATCTTATAGATTATGACAGGGTGAAAATCATGAATCATCCGTTTCTACCGTGGCAACCCTCAGCGGTATTTATGGCACCAAAGGGCTATTTGCATATTCGTAACAAACATTTCAAAACTGACTATTCGAAAGAAAATAAAATCTATCAAGGAATTTTCATTCACGAGATGACTCATATTTTACAACACCAACAAGGACAAAATGTTTTGCTCAAAGGCGCTTTTCTGCAAAGTGCGTATTTTATTTCCTTCAAAAAGTATAATCCTTATGCCTATAAATTTGACCCAAAAAAAAATTTCAATGACTACAACATTGAACAACAAGGCGATATAGCTAGAGATATATTTTTGAAAAAGATTCCGAATATTATTTTGAATCAATAAAAATTGTAAAATTAAAAGAATATTTTTTATTCAAGCTATTGATTTGTGAATCAGAAACACCATATCAGCTTTGACATCTGATTTACTGTGTCGCAAATCCATTACGATTTAATTTTTTATGTACAAACAATGGCAAAAGCTAGTATCTACTTTTATTTTAGATAGAATACATATGAATCGTAGTTTTTGCTGTGCAAAAAATAAGATCTTTTATCATGTTTGAATGATGTAAATTTGAGCCATTTGGCAGTTATGTAATATCACATACACACAGCTGAATAATTACTCCAATAAAATCAGCACGTGCTGTATATAAACCTATAGGATAGGACTTGGTTTAAATGAATAGTTTTAAAGTTTCTCTTGCTCAATTCTCTCCATTTGTCGGCAATTTAGAAGCCAATGTTCAACGAATGATTGAACTCGCTAACGAAGCCAAACAGCAAAATGCCAATATCATTGTGTTTCCTGAACTTTCGACCATTGGTTATCCTGCAGAGGATCTTCTACTTCGTCCAAGCCTAAGCAAACGTACAGCATCAGCTTTCGAAAAACTGGCTGAAGTGAAAGACATTGTGATGGTATTTGGTTTTGTTAATCAAGCTGATTCGGGTGCACGCTATAACTCTGCAGCCGTTATGAAAGATGGGCAAGTATTAGGTATTTATAACAAGCAAAATTTACCAAATTATAGTGTTTTTGATGAAAAGAGATATTTCGCTGAGGGTCATCAACACCTTGTATTTGAGTATTTAGGACATAAATTCGGTGTATTAATTTGCGAAGATGTCTGGACACTTGAGAGTGTTCAACAACTTGCTAAACTGAATGTTAAAACTGTTCTTGTGTTAAATGCCTCACCATACGAAGTTGGAAAGCCTCAACACCGTGTTGTTACGCTTAAAGAGTTAGCTAAACAATTGAATCTCAATCTTGTTTATGTCAACCAAGTAGGCGGGCAAGATGATCTCATTTTCGACGGAACAAGTTTCGTTGTGAATGCAAATGGTGAAGTTGTACTTGAAGCACCAAGCTTTAAAGAAGACCTTTTTCATGTTGAATATGAAGCAGAGCTTAAATCTTTTAAAGCCGCTACCAAAGCACCTGCATTAGATACGATTGCAGAAATTTACCAAGCTTTGGTTTTGGCAACACGAGATTATGTACAACGCTCAGGTTTCCCTGGTGTCATTCTTGGTCTCTCTGGTGGTATCGACTCAGCACTCACCCTTGCAATCGCTGTCGATGCTATTGGAGCAGATAAAGTTCAAGCTGTTATGATGCCTTACACATATACCTCTCAAATTAGTGTTGAAGACGCGACTGAGCAGGCAAAACGTATGGGAGTCACTTTTGGTATTGCGGAAATTCACCCAATCGTCAACAGCTTTATGCAGACATTACACCCATTCTTCGGCAATTCTCCTGCTGATGCAACTGAGGAAAATTTACAAGCTCGCGCACGCGGCACCTTATTAATGGGTCTGTCGAATAAATTTGGTAATCTTGTTTTATCTACAGGTAACAAATCTGAATTATCTGTTGGTTACTGCACACTGTACGGTGATATGGTCGGTGGTTTTGCTGTACTTAAAGATGTTTATAAAACGATTGTATTTGAGTTAGCAAAATACCGTAATAGTTTGGAAGATACGCCTGTAATCCCTGAACGTGTTATTACTCGCCCACCTTCTGCTGAATTGCGCCCTGATCAAAAAGATCAAGACTCTTTACCACCTTACGATGTTCTTGATGCAATTTTATATGCATATATTGAAGAAGATCAGAGTCTTGAAGATATTATTTCTAAAGGTTTTGATCGAGATATCGTGACTAAGGTCATTGGATTGGTTGATCGCAACGAATATAAGCGCCGTCAGGGTGCAATTGGTCCACGTATATCCTCTCGTGCGTTTAGCCGCGAACGCCGCTATCCAATCGTAAATGGATGGAAAGCAGGTGTCTAACTCGACACAACTCAATCAATTTGCTCAAGCACTTATGCTTGAGCAAATTCGGTTTACGCAACAGTATTTATTAAATGCTGAATCTAATGCTGTACTAGACACGTTTGTTTCACAGGCTTATGCTCAGTTCAATCGAATCAAACTAAAAGACATTGTAAATCTTGAACAACTTCATGCTGTTGTTTCAAAATATGCTTTTGAATTAAATCTTGGACCTGATTTACTAGAGTTTATTGGCGCAGTTGCACAACGTATTTACCTTCATTTAAAGGATTCAAATGCTTTAATCGGAGATTTAATTTCTGACCATGATTTTGGGCTATGGCTAAATAAAATTCTTGAATTAGATCAAGTACGTTATGGTTTAAAACAACAAATTTTAAGTAATGAGAAGGCACATGCAGTAAGTCTTCAATTAGCAAATCAAATTTTAGAAAAATATACACCTTGGCTGGATAGGCTTCGAAAAAATAAAGTTCAAAATAATACGGTCAAATCAAAGATTTTTAATTTTCTCCAAGATCAGCAACAAACATTAGAGTTAAAACTAGAATCCCAACTTGCAAATGCAATATTGGTTCAATTAGGCGAAATTATCACACTGCCTCAAAATGAACTTTATGAAATCATTCAACATATTTGGTCAGATCTCCAATTTCAAAAAATTTCAGCTCAGCTTGAGCAGATTGAAGCCATTGATGTCGAAGATTTTTTTATTCTGGTCTATGAAACCTGGAGAAATTTACGCCAATCCGCTGAGATTCAGTCCATCATTTTAGAAGTGGTTGATGAGTTCTATGAATATTTTGGTGATTACAGTTTACAAGCTTTACTTACGGCTGTTGGACTAACTCAAGAAGATTTAGTGATCGAAGCCCATCGTTTTGCACCTCAACTTATCACCATGTTAAATGATTTTGGCATTCTAGAACAATTAATTCAAAGTTTGATTCAGCCTTTTTATCAAGCACAATCTACACTTGACCTTATCTCAGGACATTTTGAGAAATAAAAAAAAGACCATGCGGTGAGCATGGTCTATAAAAATGGTGGCTATGACGGGACTTGAACCTGTGACCCCCGCATTATGAGTGCGGTGCTCTAACCAACTGAGCTACATAGCCGTAAACTGTGTGCGCATTATCTTAAGTTATCGTTGTATCGTCAAGCATACGAAAGCACTAATGATCACCCTTTATACAAATAAACCTTATTTGAACAAAATTAATCCATAATTATATGATTTTATTGTAATAGTAAGGTTTCAATAACATCAAAATCATGCTCAATCCTCAATATTTCATTCTCATATGCTGTTTAAGCCTTGTGAACGGATGCCAAACGATTCATCCCATATTTGTGAATTATCACGGTGTACGCATGGATGTCGCTCAATGGATCAATGCTCAAAATTTTATAACCATGCAACAAAAACGAACTCTAGTTCAATTAAGCCGTGCTCAACAAAAGCTCGTGCATATTGATGTCATTCCTGAAGATCATAAACTTGCCGTGAGTAAAGAGAATGCGGTTGCTCTTCATTGTGCACAGCTTTATTTGTGTGAGCAAAAAATTGAAAGCTTGCAAAATATTGTGTTTTCAAATGTAAATCAGACAGCCGTTTTAGCACAATTTGAACAAGAGTTTCCAAAAATTAAGCTAGATTCTCAGCTTATTCAGTGCCAATGAGAACTCAAGATTTCACACATAAAAAAAGACCACACTAGTGAGTGTGGTCTATAAAAATGGTGGCTATGACGGGACTTGAACCTGTGACCCCCGCATTATGAGTGCGGTGCTCTAACCAACTGAGCTACATAGCCGTAAACTGTGGGCGCATTATCTACTTGATTGATGTATCCGTCAAGTAATATCGGCACTGTTTGATCAAAATTTGTTGAAGTGAGCCGATAAGCCGGGTTCTGTCTAGAACGATCATTCCTCTAGGCATACAATCACTCATATGCTCAAGCGACCTACCCGAATCCAGTATGGGCCATACCTTAAGGATTCCTATTTGGTCTTGCTTCAGGTGGGGTTTACCATGCCATGAACTGTTACCAGTCATGCGGTGCGCTCTTACCGCACCCTTTCACCCTTACCATATTCTAGGCTAAACCGAAGTTCAGTTGCAAAATGGCGGTCTACTCTCTGCTGCACTTTCCGTAGGCTTACGCCTCCCAGGCGTTACCTGGCACCTTGCCCGATGAAGCCCGGACTTTCCTCCCCTGCTTTAGTCACGAAGACCTTCACAGCAGCGATCGTCTGGCTCACTTCAAGTGGCGCATCTTAACAAACTTTGAGATCAATTGCTCGTGCTTTTTTGAGCAATTAGTTTTTTATACTTTTCCAGCAATTCATCCTCAGATTCCACATGATTAGGATCTTTAGGAATACAGTCTACCGGGCAGAATAATGAACACTGGGGTTGGTCATAATGACCAATACATTCAGTACATAGATTCGGATCAATTTCATAGATCAGTTCACCCATATAAATCGCTTCATTTGGGCATACAGGCTCACAAACGTCACAATTGATGCACTCATCCGTAATAATTAAAGACACTCTACCAACCTTGCTGATGCTTACGTTCAAATGCCTCAACAACTGCTTTTGGCACAAATTTCGTCACATCACCTTTCAAACGTGCAATTTCACGAACTAATGTGGATGAAATAAACGAGTATTGCTCTGACGGCGTTAAAAATACAGCTTCAAAATTTGAATCTAATTGACGATTCATATTTGCAAGTTGAAACTCATATTCAAAGTCAGACACTGCTCTTAAACCTCTGAGTACAGCTGTTGCCTTTTGCTCTTGAAAAAAATTCACCAATAAACCATCAAAACCAACAAACTCTACATTGTCTAAATGGCTTAACGATGATTTTGCAAGCGCAACTCGCTCATCTAAACTAAACACTGGATTTTTGTGATGACCAATTGCAATCGCAACTACAACTTCATCAAACATTTTTGCAGCACGAGATACAAGATCAATATGACCATTGGTAATAGGATCGAATGTTCCCGGATAGATGACACGAGTTTTAGACATCCATTTATACTCTAAGATTATTATGTAGGCGCATAGTTTAACAAAAACTCAATTCACACGCACACTTGTTGACAGTGAAATGACTTCACCTCAAGCCAAGTTTGAGGCAAAATAGGTCTAATCTTGGAATATTTGTATTATGTCGAAATCGATTGTAGTAAAAAAAAATAATAGTGGCACTATTGCGCTTAACAAACGTGCACGTCACGATTATTTTATTGAGGAAAAATTTGAAGCTGGTTTAGCGTTACAAGGTTGGGAAGTAAAATCTCTTCGTGCTGGACGCATGAGTATCACGGAAAGCTATATTATTTTCAAAAATAATGAAGCTTATTTATTTGGTGCTCAAATTCAACCTCTTCTTTCTGCTTCAACTCATATCGTTCCCGAAGCAACACGTACTCGTAAGCTACTTCTTTCACGTCGCGAACTCGAGAAACTCCAAGGAGCGATCAATCAAAAAGGTTACACATGTGTACCTTTGGCGTGCTATTGGAAAGGTCGTTTAGTCAAACTCGAAATTGCACTTGTTAAAGGTAAACAATTACACGATAAACGTGCCACTGAAAAAGACCGCGATTGGCAGCGTGATAAAGCAAGAATTTTTCATAAATAAAAAAACCGCTCATTTGAGCGGTTTTTTTATTAACAAAACCTTAAATTTCCATAACAGTTTGGAGCAAAGGTCTGATTTTTAAGTTGTAAATCTTTTAATGGAAAATTTACATTGGTATTCGGCAAATGAACATTCCCAACACCAAGTTTGTCACCAAACAGACAATCAAGTGCATTACAAGATGGAGGATTTCGACTGATATAATCACTGATTGGTCCAACCACTTGTTTTAACACATCATTCGTAATATCGATACGCTTCTCAGGTGTTACATCCCCAATATTGATCGAATCATTAAATGCCATCCACCAACCCTGCTGTGCAGCAACGTCAGCATTTGGCCACCAGATTTCACTGTTTTGAACAGAGAGTGAGAATGGATTGTTTACAGGGATTTTATGAATTAAACCTAAGTTTTGATCTACCGTAATGTTGGCTTTTAAACCTGTAATGTTACCACTGACCTCTTTTTGCAAATTCAGTAATCCCACCCCTAGCACTTGGATATTAGCCGTGAGATTACCACCAAAATTCAATTGATTGATATTGGCAACACCTGTCAATTGTGCAGAACTCATTCGAGTACCAGAGACCGTAGTTCCATTAATTTGAATTGGTGCAGTCGTTTCTTGTAATGCTAAATTGTAATTATTCGATTTAAAATCGAGTGTCAAAGTAGGTGCAATAATACAAATCAAACAAATTCTTGCATTCACTTTTCCATCGATAGTTTGACCAGTATCGGCATAGGTCATACTTCGAGCATTAGTATAGCCCATACCCTGAGTGGGATTAATTTTTAAATAACCACTGAGTGAGTTAATACCATTCGGTTTATCAGAGTTTTCATCACCAAGCGTCAGTAAACCTAATACTTTTTCAGCACTGAGACGCAAACCCACAACTTCTCGAGTTGATGCAGATGTTGGATTTTTTACCGCAAACTCTAAAAATGGATTGGTTAGCTTGGCTGAAGAACCCGCACGACCCTCTCTAGTGTCTGACATACCACTCAAACTCAGATTTTCGATATCAATATCACATCCACCTGCTCCATTAATACCACCACAGCCAAGTTGTAAATGCTTAATATTTGCATTGAGTTCTATATCTGCTTCCATTCCAAGCTTATAAAAGCCAACGCCTTTACCTCGCATATTGTTTGCCCCGTCATTGGGATCAATATAACTCATACTTAATAAAGCTTGACCGTTTGTCGCAGATAACTCTTCATCAGTCATCATTTTTAAATCATTCTGAATGTTATTAGCAGTTGCAGACAAAGGAATCAACACTAAGCAAGATGTTGATAAAATCAATTTGATAGAAACAAGTAAACTCTTCAACATTAGAGTCTCCGTATTATTTTTATTCAGGCTTAATCCATAAGCAACAGCATTACTATCTATAAATTACTGAAAAAAATAAAGAGGCACAAAAACTTGCTAAATGGGTTGAAATATAGAAATTATAACAAAATTGAATATTTTTTAGAGACTTACATCACATTACACAACATTAAAGCGTGATGTAAATAATCATTTATCCGATGAAATGCAAACTAAAAATTCACGCACATCACTTATTTAACAGAATCTTAAATTTCCATAACAGTTTGGAGCAAAAGTTTGATTTTTTAGTTGGAGGTCTTTTAATGGAAAATTCACACTTGTATTCGGTAAATGAATATTTCCTATAGTCAAAGGAGTACCTCCAACACACCCAATTAAGCCCTGACATTGAATAGGAGATTTCGTTAAATATCCACTTATTGGGTCAATGACCTGTTGTAACACACCATTAGTGATTTGAATCTTTTCCGAGGGAGTTACATCGCCAATATTAATACTGTCCTCAAAAGCCATCCACCATCCAACTTTCGAAGGAACCTCTGCTCCAGGCCACCAAGTTTCTTGATTTTGCATTGATAGAGAAAAAGGATTATTCAAAGGTATTTTATGTATTAATCCTAAATTCTGATTAACGGTAATGTTTGCTTTAAGACCTGTAATATTTCCACCCTCTACTGGTTTTTCAATCTTAAATAAACCACCAGTAATATTTAAACTTGCCTCCAAATCACCAGCAAAATTAATACGATTAATATCTGCATACCCACTCAATTGCGCAGAATTCATTCGTGTACCGTTAACAGTTGTACCATTTAAAAAAATGTTAGCATTCGATGACTCTAAAGCTAAATTGTAATTTTTAGACTCCACTCCTAATGGGATTGTTGTACATAGAACAAAACATAATCTTGCATCGATGTTCGCTTTAATTACTTTCCCAGTATCTTGATAAGTCATATTTCTTGCCGCAGTTTGTCCAATCCCCGTACTAGGGTCAATTTTTAAATAACCACTGAGCGAGTTAATACCATTCGGTTTGGCAGAGTTTTCATCACCTAGCGTCAGCAAACCTAATACTTTTTCAGCACTGAGACGCAAACCAACAACTTCTCGCGTTGATGCCGATGTTGGATTTTTTATCGCAAACTCTAAAAATGGATTGGTTAACTTGGCTGAAGAACCTACACGACCTTCTCTGGTGTCTGACATCCCACTCAAACTCAGATTTTCGATATCAATGTCACATCCACCTGCTCCATTAATACCACCACAACCAAGTTGTAAATGCTTAATATTTGCATTGAGTTCTATATCTGCTTCCATTCCAAGCTTATAAAAGCCAACACCTTTACCTCGCATATTGTTTGCCCCATCATTGGGGTCGATGTAACTCATACTTAATAAAGCTTGACCAGAAATGTCAGACAACTCCCGATCGTCCAATTTTTCCATCGTAGTTTGAGCGCACACCAGTGGTGAGAACATGAGAACAGACATTAAAACAGCTAAATTGAACCCTATTTTTTTTGAAATGTAGGTCATGAATGACTCCAAACCTTGTAATTTTTTGGCAACCAAGTCCAATTGCGCACGTTTTTATTCGATGATTAATTATAATTATTTTCAAAATTTAATGTGAAATATTTAGCACTATTTTGTAATTAGTTGATCAGATTTTTATGTGGATATTCAAGATTGAGATAAAAAATTATAAATTCGCTTTCAATAACTTAATTAATTTAACTTCATTTTGTATTTACATTGAAAGCGAGCAATAAATAATTAAATTAGATGAAAATGATTTTTTAATCCATGCAATTTAACCTAAATACGGTATTCGCTAAATGTTCACCAAACCATGTGGCCGTTTCAATATCCCCACTCGGAGGTGTTACCTCCACAGGCGCATTATCAGACTGCGTCATGAGTCCCCAAAAAACTAGACATACGATTGAGATCTTGATGCGATCTACCTGTAGACATTAGCGGTAGTACAGACCAAATCATGCCATGTTGCATTGCAAAAAGATTGATATGCTGAAGCACAGCCAACTTATATCCACTTAATCCTCCACCATTTGTGAAACCAGCTGCCAATTTGCCCTGCTATGTTCTCGCTAGCCAACGCTTTGAAGATTGCTCCATAAATAATTTCAACGCTGAGGTTAGACTTCCCATATAAGTAGGACAGCCAAATACAATAGATTCAGCTTGATCAAGCAACTCCCAGTTCACGTCTGTAACATTGATGAGCAATACCTCAATATTGAGTTTTTGTGCACCAATGGCGATATGTTCGGCGACTTTGTTAGTGTGACAAAATGGGATGTAATAAACGATAGCGATGCTTTTACGAAGTTTGGTCAGTCATAGTATGAAACTTTGAGAAATCAGATGAGTTTCTTGATTACTGTGCATAAATACAAATGTTGCCATGCGGCCGGTTTTTGAATTACGGCGATGAGAATAATATGTCTGATCCTCCGTGTAGCTACATCGCTCACCTCCAAGAACCTGTTCCACCCCTAAACTTTTCAATATATGGCGAGCAATCGCATACAGATCTGCGTAATACTTACCCTCTAGATCTCCCTTTTGAAATGCTGAACTTAATTCTGGAATCCTATCGCAGAATGTGTGCATTACTTCTTCACCCACTTCAAAGCATGGCTGACTAATTGCCGCACCTAACCACGCCCAAGAGGGTTGAGTGCTCATGGCATTGACTGTATTTTCAATAATGCCATTTGCCAATCCTCGCCAACCTGCATGCAAATTAGCGACTTCAGTACCATCTTTGTTACCGAGAACCACCGGTAAACAATCTGCCGTCATCATCATTAATGCATGTTGTTTTTGCTGTGTCACTAAACCATCGCCATTTAGGGCGTGTAAGCTCATGTCATCATTTACAACGTGACAGATTGTACTGTGCGTTTGGTTCATCCAAGTTAATCGATTCACCCCATAGACTGAAAAGTCATTTAACAAGCTCATTCTATGCCGATGAACACGTTCTGGTTGATCATTTACATGCAACGCCAAGTTAAAACCTTCTAAATCAGTCTGTGGTGTTTTCAGTGCGTGAGGGTGACTCAATTCTGTTTGTCCTACCACGACACCTTTGGGCAAACCTTGCACAATTTGCATGTAAACTTTCCTTTAATTTAGTAAGCCTTATTTTCCGTACGAAGAGTCTCAAGTAATGCTGTGAAATCTTCAGGCCATGGTGCTTCAAACATCATTTCTTCACCTGTCCGTGGATGTATTAACCCCAATTTTGATGCATGAAGCGCTTGACGTCTAAACTCTCGTAAATGAGTAGCAAGTTTTTCCGAAGCACCAGCAGGTACTTTGACACGACTGACATAAACTGGATCACCGACCAAAGGGAAACCAATATAAGTGAAATGCACACGAATCTGATGAGTACGTCCAGTTTCTAATTGTGCTTGAACACGTGTGAAATTTTGGAATCTTTCTTTCACATTATAGTGAGTCACGGCATCACGACCACCTGGTAAGATCGCCATTTTTACACGATCTACAGGATGACGTTTAATCGGCTCATCAATTTTACCGCCTGCAATAATATTGCCATAACAAATTAAATCATAAATTCGATAAACTGATTTTTTCGCTAACTGTTTACTTAAGGAAAATTGAGCTTCTAAATTTTTAGCTACAACCAAGAGACCACTGGTATCTTTATCGATACGGTGTACTAGACCAGCTCGAGATAATTCTGCTGATTTTGGAAAATGATATAAAAGAGCATTAACCATAGTACCATTCGGGTTTCCTGCACCAGGATGTACAACCATCCCCACTGGCTTGTTAATGACTAAGATATCATCATCTTCATAAATAATATCTAAGGGAATATTTTCAGGTTGGCTGGTGACTTGGGCTTCAAGCTCTACATTAAGCGTGAGTAGCTCATTCCCTTCACTTTTATATTTTGGTTTCACAACTTGACCATTTACCAACAAATGACCATCCTTTAACCATTGTTTCAATTTTTCACGCGAAAATTCGTTCCAAACGAGTGCTGCAACTTGATCTATTCGCTGACCAAGAGAACTCTCATCCACTTGAAATTGCAACGATAAACGTGTTGCAGTTGGGGCTGAAGTATGGTTATCTGCATCCTCAGAATCTTCAAGTAAATTGATGTCGATTTCTGGGAAATTAGAATTAGAAGTTTGTGCTGAAGTCATTTGCTCATTCGGACAAAAGTGGTTTAATAGTGCAATTGTAGCCTATTGCCCGTATAAACAGAGGAATTTTTATGTCGCTACCACGTTATAAAGTTACAATGCTTGCTTTATCGCTAGGCTTAGCAGCAACATTTGTGGGCTGTAGCAGTAATCCCAAGAAGGATGTTGTGGATACTGGACCTAAATCAACCGAACAATCTTATTTCGATAAAGCACAAAAAGCATTAGATCGTGGTCAATATAGCGATGCAGCACAATCATTAGAAGCAATTGAAACTTATTACCCTACAGGTCAATATACTCAACAAGCTCAACTCGATCTTTTATATGCTCGTTTTCAACAAAAAGACTATGAAGCTGTTATTGCGCTAGCAGACCGTTTTATTCGTTTAAATCCTCAACATCCTAATGTTGATTATGCTTACTATGTTCGTGGTGTGGCGAATATGGAGCAAAACTATGATGGTCTCATCCGCTATACATCACTCCAACAGGCTCATCGTGATGTCAGCTATTTAAAAGTTGCATATCAAAATTTTGTTGATTTCATTCGTCGTTTCCCAAGTAGTCAGTATGCTGTAGATGCTGCTCAGCGCATGAAATTTATTGGTCAAGAACTTGCTGAAAGTGAAATGAATGCGGCTCGCTTTAACTTAAAGCGTAAAGCTTGGCTTGCAGCAGTTGAGCGTGGACAATGGGTTGTGGAACATTTCCCTCAAACACCTCAAGTACCAGAAGCGCTTGCAACGATTGCTTACGGATACGATAAACTCGGTGACAAGGCAACATCTCAACAATACGTTGAAGTGCTAAAGCTAAACTACCCTCATCTTGTGAAGTCTAATGGTGAGGTCGATTTACGCGCAGCACGTAAAGATGGAAGTTGGTTAAATCGTGCAACCTTGGGTATTTTAGGTCGTGAAGCACGCAGTCAAACAACGGCTGAAGTATCAGCAGAGCAATCTGACAACACCAATACACAACCCGGTTTATTGAATCGCTTAAGCTTTGGCTTGCTTGGTAATAAAGATCACAATGTGGAAAGTGCGCCAGCAAATGAAAGTATGTACGACCCACAGCGTCAATAATCCATTCTTACGAATCAAAAAAGGTGGGATTACCCACCTTTTTTATTGCATGGCTTTATTTATCGTCTTAAGTGTTTAGGATAGACTTAATTCAATCACTTTATTCCTCATTCTTATGGCTTTTTAATTATGGCAATTCCACAACATACGATTGATCAAATTTTAGATCGAACTGACATCGTCGATCTTATTGGCCAACGTGTGAAATTAAAAAAGTCAGGTCGTACCTATTCAGGCTGTTGTCCTTTTCATCAAGAGAAAACACCTTCTTTTCACGTCTACCGTGATAAGCAATATTTCCACTGTTTCGGTTGCCAAGCCAATGGAAATGCTATTCGCTTTATGATGGATATTGATAATCGCAATTTCATCGAGGTGATTAAAGACCTGGCAAGCCAAACCGGTATCGAATTACCTAAAGACAATCAAGATAATAAAAAACTCTCATACAAGAGAGAACCTATTAAACCTAACCCAGAAAAGCAACCGCAGGCACCCATTGAAGCAGATGCAGGAGAAATCATTTCTCCGCCTGCTTCAGCTTTTGATGTAGATCCTTTTGAAGCATTTCAAAACTATGAATTCGATGAGTATCAATTTAATTCAGATGACTTGAATTCAGTTGAGGTCGCACCTGAAGGTAATTTATACGATCTTCTTGAAAATGTTGCTTTATTTTATGAAAAACAACTTCCAAATAGCCAAATTGCGCAACAGTATTTTCAGCGACGCGGACTAAGTGATACCACGATTAAGTATTGGCGATTAGGTTATGCGCCAGAAGATTGGCAACATCTTGAAAAAGCATTTCCGCAAGATATTGAAGGATTAAAACTACTCGGTTTGATCAGAACCAGTGATTCTGGTCGTGATTTTGATCTACTACGAGAACGTGTCATTTTTCCTATACGTGATGCAAAAGGTCGCGTTGTCGGATTTGGTGGACGAGCATTGAATGACGAGATCAAACCCAAATATATCAACTCGCCTGACTCTGAAGTTTTCCATAAAAACCAACTACTCTATGGCTTATATGAAGGTCGTAAGCTCAAAGCCAATCATTGGTTAATGGTTGAAGGTTACATGGATGTCATCGCATTACAGCAAGCTGGCATTCCTGGCGCAGTTGCCACCTTGGGGACGGCGAGCAATGCTGATCATTTGAATCTATTATTTAAACAAAACAATCAGTTAACTATTGCTTTTGATGGTGATTCGGCTGGTCAAAAAGCAGCTCGACGCACTTTAGAAATTGCACTTCCCCTCTTAAATGATGGTCGTGAACTGAAATTTTTTATTCTACCTGCGGAGCATGATCCTGACTCATTAGTTCGTAAGGACGGTGTTGAAACTTTCAATCGACTTTGGCAACAATCACCACTCTTATCAGAGTTTGCTTTTTCTCTTCTCAGTCAACAATATCAAATCAATACACCTGAAGGTAAAAGTCAGGTCATGGCTGAGTTAAATCAACTCACCAATCTGATGCCTAAGCAAGGTTCGTATCGCTATTTGATTCGTCAATATTTCAAAGAGAAATTAGGATTCAATAAAAAGTGGCAGCCTCAAGTGAGTCTTGACGCTTCATTATCATTTAATATTCGCACACGAGATGAAGATTTCGCAGTGGCAATGTTAATGTACCATCCTTTTCTTTATATTCATTTTGAAGTATTACGTGCAGTGATTCCTGAAGATGAATTGCTTGCAAAAGTATTAAAAATCTTTAATGTCATTTTTGATGATCTGCCAGATGACCAAGAGTTGGCGAGTTATTATATTTTGGGTGCATGTAGCCCATTTCATCATGAACTCTCTGAGATTTTAAAACGTACCAATATTCAAACACTTACTGAAGCCCCTGAAATGGCTGATAAACTTGCCTCAGAATACTCGCTTTCACTTCAAGAAAAATATCTGAGAATCAAATTTAAAGCAGCAAAATCATTAAACGAGTCTAAAAACTTAAGACAACAACTGAATGAGCTAACCAAAAAAATTGGACTACGCTTACTACATGAATAAATAAAAGCGGTCAGTGACCGCTTTTATTTTTTTAGTTTTCGCTGAGCACTAAAAATATCTTCTAAATGATCTTTAATCGTTTCATAGACATCAGGATTTTCATCTTTAGCGACTTCTCTGAGTAAGATGGAAGTAGGATGTAATAGCTTTTGCGTCAAACGATGAGCCATTTCCTGCATGACAATGGCTGCATCATCTCCAGAGGCTAAACGATCTAATGCATGGTTTAATTCAAATGCTTTAACTTTATCTCCATGAGCACGATACTCACTAATTGTCGCTCCAGCTTGTGAAACTTTCTGCTGAGTCACCAATTGTGTTGCTAGTTGATTGACCATCACTTCAGCTTCAACAGCGGCTTGGCGTCGCTGCGCTAAGTTTTCATCAATAACACCTTGAAGATCGTCCACCCCATAAAGGTAAACCCCATCCAAACTTTCAACCTTAGATTCAATATCGCGAGGAACAGCCAAATCCACCATCAACATTTGACGGTAACGACGTTTTTTGAGTGCTGACTTAACATCTTGATAGGAAATGACCTGATGTAAACTTCCTGTACAACTTGAAATCACATCAGCGCGATGTAAATTTTGAGCTAAATCAACAAAAGGAATAATTTCTACCGCAACGCGATGTGATATTTCTTGCGCTAAAATTTCCGCCCGTTCCTGACCACGGTTACAAATTAAAATTTTAGCAACGCCCATTTCGGCTAAATGCTTTGCAACCAAGCTATTCATTTCACCTGCTGCAACCACCATAACGCTTAATTGTTCAGGCTTACTAAAAACTTGTAGTGCTAACTGTGCTACCGCATAACCCATGGATACAGCATGACTACCGACCGCTGTTTCTGAACGCACTTTCTTAGCAGCATAAAATGCATATTCGAAAATACGATTTAAATTTTGTGAAACAACTTCAGACTCTTTTGCTAAATTAAGTGCAGACTTAACTTGCCCCATAATCTGAGGCTCTCCAAGCATGAGTGAATCTAATCCTGATGCAACACGCATCAAATGTGTCACAGCATCTGTATTTTCATAACGGTAAATATGATTTTGTAATTGTTTTACATCAATGCCATTTTTTTGAGCGAGCCAATCTAATACCATCTCCGCATTATCAGCGATGGCGTAGACTTCAGTACGATTACAGGTTGACACCACAACCATATCGTTCAGCTGGTCATGGTGACTTTGTTCAGCCAACAAAAGTTTTAACTTTTCAGGGTTAAAAGCAACTTGCTCTCGTAATTCAACTGAGGCTGTTTGATGGTTGACACCCAATGCAAAGAAAGACATATCAGATCATCAATTGGCTAAATTTATGCTATTGTGCAATAACGGTGTCATAAAAAGCAGTACTTGGATAAAAAAATTGCGTCAAACAATGAGCCGCACAACCGGCATGACAATTCGACAGTATTCTACCACACTCTTGTTAGTGAGTAGCATGACTTACAGTGCTCATATTAGAGCATCTGGAGAATTTTACCATGCCAATTCAAATCATAAAGTTTTACAACAGGCTATGGTTGCAGAATTTGCTTTAGCTGCACATGACACACCGACTGCTTTACACAACTATACCGTACTTGCAATCCAAACCAGTTCAACAGCTTTAAAACAACGTGCACTTAACGTCGCACTCGAACAAAACGACTTACAAGCCGCTTTAGATATTGCAACCCATTGGGTCGTGCAAGAACCCAAAGATGTACCTGCAAAATTCTATCTTGCGCATATCGCATTAAAGTCACACGAATATGAACTTGCTGCTGATGTGCTCGATGATATTTTAAATTTAGATCCTGAATCAGATTTAGAACAAATTCTTGAAGGAATTTCTCCGGAATCCCCTGAGGATCGAGCATATTTATTAAACACTTTGCGTAATAGTAAAACGCGTAACAATCCTTCAATTCTCGTTTTGATTGCGAGTTTACAAGCACAAAATAATGAAATCGAAAATGCCTTAATTACTTTAAATAAAGCATTAAAAAAACGCCCCAAATCAACAGGGTTTATCTTACTGAAAGCAAACTTACTCATGGCTTTAGGCGACGAAGAAGAGACGCTAAAATGGTTTGAAAAAAGTGCTCGTAAAAATCGTAATAATTTAGAGCTCAGTCTGGCTGAAATCCGCTACTTAATTAAACTGAATAAAAATGAACAGGCGTTAAGCAAATTAAAACGCATCATAAAAAAATGGCCTGATTCGGAAGAAGCTCTTTTTATCGCTGGTCTAACATCAATTGATCTCAAAGAATATGAGCTTGCTGAACAGTATTTGGTCGAACTACGTGCATCTGGACAGTATCAAAATGATGCTTATTTTTATTTGGCATTAAATGCTGAACGAAAACAACATTTTGAAACAGCTAAAGCTTATTATCGACTTGTAGATGGTAATTTATATATGGTTTCTAGACGAAATCTAATTTCAATCTATGACAAACAAAATCGCTTAAGTGATGCGCTGCGCTTTCTGACTCAGGAACGGGTGAATTACCCCCAACATGCGAGTTTCTTATATCAAGCACAAGCTGAAATACTCAAAAAAATGGGCAATAACAAAGCTGCCTTGGGCTTACTCAAAGAAGCGGCTAAAAACTTAACTGATGACCCTGAAATTTTATATTCTCAAGTCTTATTACTTGATCCATTTACGGATCGCGATCAATTAGATGAATTGCTTAAAAAATTACTCACGATCGAACCTAATAGTCCAACATATCTGAATGCGTATGCATATACTCTGGCGTTGCAAAATCGTCGTTTAGATGAGGCGAGACAATATGCCGAACAAGCTTTAGACAATGCCCCAGAACAAGCATCTATCTTAGATACCTTAGGCTATATCTGCTTTCTTCAAAACGATTTTGACACTTCCACCCGTGTACTTGCGAAAGCATATCAACTCAGCCAAAGTCCAAATATCGGCATTCGATATGCTAAATCGCTTTATATGCTGGGTTCACTGGAAGAATTTAGCCAAGTGTTACATCAACTCCATAAAAATCATCCAAATCATCCTCAATTGGATCAACTCGATAGTTTATTGTTGCCACAAAATATCAAAAAGAGTTAATACTGTATGATCTTAAATTTAAAATCATTATTGCTGATTGCCACAAGTAGTGCACTTCTTGGGTTAACTGGCTGTCAAGCAATTCAAACTCAACCATCACCGCCAACAACGCAAAACCTTGAACAATCAAATCAATTTAATCTTCAGGGTAAAATTGGCGTCAAGACCCCCAAGCAATCAGGCAGTGCTTTTTTTACTTGGCAACAGCAAGATGAACAGTTTGATATCGAGTTAAGCGGAATTCTTGGAGTCGGTAAAACTCAAATCTCAGGTCAACCTGGTCAAGTGACACTGAACAGTGCCAAAACTGGTGAAATTACAGCCAACTCACCTGAAGAGTTATTGTTTCGTGCAACAGGTTGGGAAGCACCAATTACTTATTTAGTCGATTGGGTACAAGCTAAGCAAGCGACTGAAGAAGCTGAAATTCAAAAAGACGAATCGATGCGAATCAGTGAAATTAAAGAACAAGGTTGGCATATTCAATTATCTTACAACGGTCAATCTACACAACCAAACCGTTTGATTTTAAAGCAACAACTTGAAGATGGAACTGAAAATCGTATTACAATGGTAATTCAAAATCGTTAAGTTTGATTATTTATGATTCGTGTACCCTCCCCTGCAAAACTGAATTTGTTTTTACACATTACGGGGCGCCGTGAAAATGGTTACCATGAGTTGCAAACTATTTTTCAGTTGATAGATCTTTGTGATTGGATGGAATTTACTCCAATCTCTAACCAATCTATCTCCATTTCAGGCCTATCAGAAGTAAGTCTTGAACAAAATTTGATTTATCGTGCAATGATGATGCTGAAACCCTATGCCAAAAGTGAAAAATTAGGCATTCATGTCAACATCGAAAAAAATATACCGATGGGTGCAGGACTCGGTGGTGGCTCTTCAAATGCGGCTACCGCGTTATTAATCATGAATCAACTTTGGCAATGTGGCTTAAATCGTGATCAATTAGCAGAAATTGGTGTACAACTGGGTGCTGATGTTCCCATCTTCATCCATGGTCGTAATGCATGGGCAGAAGGTATTGGTGAACACTTAACATTCATAGACTTAGATCAAAAACAATACATTGTGTTAAAACCTGACTGTTTTATCAGCACTCAACTGCTTTTTTCACAAAAATCGTTGACAAGAGACACGAAGACCTCTAAATTTTGCGCCTATCAGATAAAGCCATCTGATTTCAGAAATAACTTTGAACCTCTGGCAAGAAGTCTATATGCTGAAGTCGATGAAGCAATGCAATATTTAGATCAGTTCGGTGTTGCAAAACTTACAGGTACAGGTGCTTGTGTTTTTACTGAAGTAACGACTGAAATGAACATTGATGACATTCTTGCTCATTCACCTTGTAAAGCTTACTTAGTGAATAGTTTAGAACAATCACCATTGAATCAAATCATCGTTTAAATGATAGGGGCGTCGCCAAGTGGTAAGGCAGCGGGTTTTGATCTCGCCATCCGTTGGTTCGAATCCAGCCGCCCCTGCCAATTTAGTTCAAAAAGACAGAACATTGGTATCATGAGTTGAGTCAAACAATCTTGACAAACCCATATAAAACCATTAAAGTTCTGCCGCATTAGGGGCGTCGCCAAGTGGTAAGGCAGCGGGTTTTGATCTCGCCATCCGTTGGTTCGAATCCAGCCGCCCCTGCCATCTCATTCTATACATTTCAACCGCCAAGGGTGCTTCATGCCCAATCTTGTCGTTTTTAGTGGAACTGCGCATCCACAATTCGCCCAAAAAGTCGTTAGCCACTTGCATATCCCTCTAGGTGCTGCATCTGTAGGTCAATTCTCTGATGGTGAAATCGCTGTCGAAATCACTGAGAATGTCCGTGGTAAAGACGTATTCATCGTTCAGCCTACTTGTGCTCCAACTAATGATAACCTTATGGAAATCTTAGTAATGGCAGATGCATTGCGTCGTGCAAGTGCTGGTCGTATCACTGCTGTGATTCCTTATTTCGGTTATGCTCGCCAAGACCGTCGTCCTCGTTCTTCACGTGTTCCAATTACTGCAAAAGTAGTAGCAGATATGCTAACAACTGTAGGTATTGACCGTGTTGTGATGATCGATCTTCATGCTGACCAAATTCAAGGTTTCTTCGACATCCCTGTAGACAACATTTACGGTACGCCAGCGCTTTTAGCTGACTTACGTCAACAGTCTCATGACAACCTTATGGTTGTTTCGCCAGACGTTGGTGGTGTTGTTCGTGCTCGTGCTGTTGCGAAACAAATGGGCGATATCGATTTAGCTATCATCGACAAACGTCGTCAAAAAGCAAATGAATCACAAGTGATGCATTTGATTGGTGATGTTAAAGATCGCGACTGTGTGATCGTTGATGACATGGTTGATACAGCTGGTACTTTATGTAAAGCCGCTGATGCATTGAAGACTTTTGGTGCGCGTCGTGTCGTAGCATATGCTACTCACCCTGTTTTATCTGGTAAAGCGATCGAGAATTTGAAAAACTCTGTTATCGACGAACTTGTTGTGACAGATACAATTCCGCTTTCAGAAGAAGCTTTAGCTCTTGGTAAGATTCGCCAAGTTTCAGTTGCGAGTATGGTTGCTGAAACAATTCGTCGTATTAACAACGAAGAATCTATTAGCGCAATGTTTGATTCTTATCTATAATAGAGCGCTAAAATTTTAAAGCCCTGCCTTTTGGTAGGGCTTTCTATCACTAGATCGGTCGCAGATCTAGTTCACTTAACTTAAATAGGATGTCTCTCATGGCAAACTTCGTATTAAATGCAGTAGCACGTGAAGAAGCAGTACAAGGGAAAGGTGCGAGCCGCCGCCTTCGTCTTCAATCTAAAGTTCCTGCTATCATCTATGGTGGTGATGCTGCACCTGTAGCAATTACACTTGAGCTTCGTCAGCTTGTTAAATACTTAGAAGACAACGCTTTCTTTGAAGAAGTAATTGAAATTGATGTTGATGGTAAAGTTGAAAGCGTTAAAATCCAAGCTTTACAACGTCACCCAGCTAAAAACACTCCAATGCACGCTGACTTCAAACGCGCATAAGTGTTGATGGTGTAAATTAGTGTCTCATATTTCACTGATTGTTGGTTTGGGCAACCCTGGTAAAGAGTATGCTCAAACCCGCCATAATGCAGGCTTCTGGTATGTAGAACGTCTTGCAGAACAATATGGCATAACACTTAAAAATGACCCTAAGTTTAATGGATTAAGTGGTCGCGGTAATATAGAAGGACAAGATGTTCGACTTTTATTACCTTCAACCTTTATGAACCGTTCTGGTCAAAGTGTTGTACCCTTCGCAAAATTCTACCAAATCTCTCCAGAAGCAATGCTTATTGCTCACGATGAACTTGATATGGATCCAGGTATCATTCGCCTCAAAACGGGTGGTGGTCATGGTGGTCATAACGGTTTACGTGACATTGTTCCTCATACTGGCCCTAACTTCCATCGTTTACGTATTGGAATTGGACACCCTGGATCAAAAGACCGTGTATCAGGTCATGTTCTAGGTAAAGCACCCTCAAGTGAACAAACGCTCATTGACGATGCAATTCATCACGCACTAAGTCGTACAAAATTATTAGTGAATGGTGAAATTCAGCAGGCAATGAATCAAATAAATGCCTACAAGCCGTAGTTGATAAATTTAATTTTTGTTCAACAATTTTTCTTGCCACGATGAAAATTTGAGGGCAAAATGCGCTTTCAAATGCTTCACCCAAATTAAAAAACTGTTGTTTCTAGATAATAAAACAATCTTAGAACAACTCAGGAGACGCTTCCCATGCTATCTCGTTTATTAAAAGCTAAAATCCACCGTGCAGTTGTAACACAAGCTGAACTTCATTATGAAGGTTCATGTGCAATTGATGGTGTATTACTAGATTTAGCTGGTATTCGTGAATATGAAGAAATTCATATTTGGAATGTAACTAATGGCAAGCGTTTTACAACTTACGCAATCCGTGGTGAAGAAAACTCAGGCATTATTTCTGTAAATGGTGGTGCTGCTCACCAAGCAGATTTAGGTGACATTATTATTATCGCGACTTTCGGTGATTTTACTGTTGCAGAAGCTGATGCACATAAACCACGTTTGGTTTATGCAAATCCAGATAACACTGTGAATCACACAGCAAATTGTATTCCTGTCCAAGTTGCTTAATGATTGACTAAAAACTCGCTTACTTTAGCGAGTTTTTTTATAACAAATTATCATAGAATTACTCTTCATCCACCAACTGCAAGCTCTGGCTAATCCCATCTGCTCTTAGCCAAGCTAATTCATAACTGGCATTCGCCAAAGCCAATACCCGACGTTCAAACTCAGTCCAGATCGGTTTAACATGTGGAGCTGAAATACCTAAACCACTCTGCTCTGCTAAATGCTTGTTTTTTTCGCAAATTTTAAGCGCATGATATAATTTTCGGCCTTTTGAAGCATTCTCCAATACTCGGATTCTTTTTGATTCAATGAATTTTTCCACCTCAGAAAGTTGAGCATGAGGAAGCATTGGAACCAAAATTTGATCCAGTTGTTGATCTAAACGTTTCCAAATACTCAGTCGTTGTTCCTCATTATAAGTATTCCATTGAATTACTTCGTGATTAAAACGTCGACAACCACGACATACCGCATCACCAAACACTGTTGAACAACGTCCCGCACATGGTGTTAATGAAGGGATTCGACGCGCTGTATTCAAAATATTTTCCTCATATAAAACCATAAATTTTCTATGGCTTTCTCGCATATTTTCAAAAATCGCGTTAGAATACGCGCCTGATTTTATCCCTATATTAATACATTTGGAGTACTCCATGAACGCTACTGTAGAACAGCTTGCACCTGTAGAACAGCAAGCGACCACTGGTTGGGTTGTTGCGGCACTTTATCAATTTAAAGAAGTTGAAGATTCTCTAGCACTTCAACAAAAATTACTTGAGTTGGTAAAAACCATCAACCTATGCGGTACTCTTATTGTTGCCCATGAAGGGATTAACGGAACAGTTGCAGGTGACCGCCATGCAATTGATGTCATTCATCAATTCCTTTTAAATGAAGGGTTTAATGACATGGAATATAAAGAGTCACACAGTGACGAAAAACCATTCCGTAAAATGAAAATCAAACATAAAAAAGAAATCGTGACTTTAGGTGTTCCAGTGAAGCCACGCGACTTAGTTGGTCACTATCTAGACCCTAAAGAATGGAACGAACTCATTGCACGTGATGACGTGATCTTAGTCGATACAAGAAATGATTACGAATACAAAGCAGGCACATTCAAAGGGGCAATTGATCCAAAAACTGAAACGTTCCGCGAATTCCCTGAATATGTAAAAAACAATCTTGAACAGCATAAAGATAAAAAGATTGCCATGTTTTGTACAGGCGGGATTCGTTGTGAAAAATCAACTTCACTACTTCTTCAAGAAGGCTTTAAAGAGGTATATCACCTCAAAGGTGGTATTCTTAAATATTTAGAAGAAACCCCTCCTGAAGAAAGTTTATGGGAAGGTGAATGCTTTGTTTTTGATGGTCGTACTGCGGTTACACACGGAGTGGAAGAAGGTCAAAATGTGAAGTGCCATGCTTGTGGTTGGCCATTAACCCCTGAAGAAGTAGCATTACCAAGCTACGAACATGGCGTATCATGTGTTTATTGTATCGATAAAACAACAGAAAAGCAGAAAGAAGGTTTCCGTATGCGCCAGTCTCAGATTATTGCTGCAAAACGTAAACGCCTCTAAATAAAAAATATTTTATTTAACTTACAAAAGCGTTGTCTACATTACAGTGTAGATGACGCTTTTTACATTGAACAAACAAAATTTCAAATCTGATATATCACCATTACAAAGTTATTTTATAACAACACAAAACACATGAAGTCATTCAGATAAATTTAATACGAAGGAAATAAATTTAGCTCAAGGATGAAAGTCATGAATCGAGTGCCATTCAAATATCTTCCTGTTCAACGAAATTTTGCTCACCATAATCATTTAAATCATGTATCGGTTGTACCGACACATTTAAAATTTATATATATCGACTCACATAATTCTGATGTTAAATTGCATATACGTAACCAATCCCATTATTTTATCGTAACATTAGGTGCTTGTATCGGCGCAATTATTGCTTTAGCAATCGGTTTTCAGATGAGAGATTCAATGAGTCTTATCTTCATCATCAGCATAGCTCCCCTTCTCGTTAGCTATATCCTACGAGAAGTCTATGTTCATACACTTATACAAATGCAACATCCTGAATTAATGAATTAACTTAATTTCACTGTATTTTTTCCTAAAAACATCTAGCATAGGTTTAACTTTAAAATACAAATCACTTATGAAAGATTGGATCATTTCAGTGATGGAGCAATTGGGCTATTTCGGCATTGCTCTATTAATGTTTCTCGATAATGTGTTTCCACCTATACCCTCAGAGATTATTATGCCTTCAGCTGGCTATACCGCTTCTCAGGGTCAATTACTTTTGATCGGTGTCATTATTTCAGGAAGTATAGGTTCGCTCTTAGCTGCCGCTACGCTGTATTGGTTAGGACGTAAGATATCTGATCAAAAGCTCTATGCATTCGTTGATAAATATGGAAAGTATTTATTTATTAAAGTAGCTGATGTTGATAAATCATTAGAATGGTTTGAAAGATATGGACATCGAATCGTTTTTTTTGGACGTATGGTTCCAGCAGTACGATCTCTGATTAGCATACCTGCAGGCATGAGCAAAATGCCTTTTGCAAAGTTTATGTTTTATAGTGGTTTAGGCACGATTATATGGACCACCTTTTTAGCATATGTGGGTTATTATTTTGGAAATAATACTGAAATGATGCACAAAATATTTAGCCAAGTCAGCTATCTAATTATTGCTATTGTGATCAGCATAATCATTTGGATTGTGTACCGCAGACAAAAAAGAAAGCACTCAAAATAAAAAAGCACCTTACGGTGCTTTTTAATTAGTTCGGCGTGTGATACATCAAATACAATTCATTCAAGTTATCTGGAATTTCTTCTGCAAGCTCATCCATCAATTGACCGTTACGGCGGAAAGACTCCATTTGAGGATCTTCTTCGTCAACTCCACTAAACACCATGATTGGCAGAGTGAGATCAACCAATTGCTCTTCAAACTCAGGTGTGAACCATGCATCTTCATTTAAGAACATTGCATCGACAAAGCCTACACTCCAATCCCCAAGGCTTGACTCTACATCTGCTTCTTCAATTTCAAAAGGAAATTCAATACCTTCTTCATTGGCAAGTTTTTGACGTAAATCTTCTAACCAAAGTTTAATTTGAGCTACGATCTCTGCAGGCACTTTCTTTTGATTATTGTCAAATAACTCATCCAACCAACGATCAAATTGAGGACCTACAGCTGTCGCACACAAAAAACCATGAGTTGCAGCAAAATCTAGACCATGCTCATTTTGGTCGCCATCTAAGTAGTCACTTAACAAGTCTAAATCTAATGCACTCATTGTATTTCCAAAGGTTGTATCTTAATTCCGTAGAATAACATTTTAGATCAGGATACCCAATCTAATTTAGTCTTCATCATCGTCGAAATCATCATCGTCAAAATCATATTCAAGATCTTTCAATTCACGATCTAAACGACGCTGTGCAAGTAAGTCATCAATCAAGCGACGCTTTTCTAATGATTCTTTGGCGCTAATTTTGCTCGTAGTTTCATCAAAACTAACATCATCATCACCGTAGTTATCATCTAGTTCAAAATCTGTAGAAGACACTAAAACTACCTCATGTGTGAAAAAATGAATGGGGCTAGGCGCTATTTATCTTTGTTCAGAAAACTTGTCAAGTTTTATTTTATTTTTCGCTGATATTTATACAAATTTTAGTTTTTTTTGGACAAAAAAATATGTCATTATTTAATCAAGGATCAGAGCCTTATTGTTGGTTTAAAATAAAAAGCATGATGTGCTTGAAATGAACAATTTTGACCCAATATTGACTTAAATAGCTTAATTCATTGGTTTTCAAAACCAATTATACTGAGTTAATACGATACTAAAGATAAGTTAATTGTGCTAGAATGCACGGTTTTTCCCCGCCACAGATTCAACGAGAAGAGAGCAAAGATGAGCGATATGCATTCCCCTACTTCACAAGTAGCGGCTCTGATTAGCCGAGGCAAAGAACAAGGTTACTTAACCTACGCTGAGGTTAACGATCATCTCCCAGACTCGATCACTGAAAGCGAACAGATTGAAGATATCATTCAGATGCTTCAAGACGTCGGTATTCCTGTACACGAACGTGCGCCAGAATCTGACGATGCAATGTTTGATGGTAGTAGCGCAGAAACGACTGACGAAGTTGCTGAAGAAGAAGCAGCTGCAGTTTTAGCATCTGTAGAAAATGAGCCTGGTCGTACAACTGATCCTGTTCGTATGTATATGCGAGAAATGGGAACAGTTGAACTGTTGACTCGTGAAGGCGAAATTCAGATTGCAAAACGTATCGAAGAAGGTATTCGTGACGTTTTAAACTCAATTGCTTATTGGCCAAATGCGGTTGAAGTTGTATTACAAGAATATAAAGATTACGAAACTGGCGAGCGTCGTTTAGCCGATATCCTTTCAGGCTATTTAGATCCAGAGTCTGATGAAGAAATTCCAGAAGTTTTAGAAGAAGTTGATGCTGATCTTGAAGAAGAAACAGAGACTAAACCAACTAAAGATGTAAAACTTGATGACGATGATGAAGAAGAGTCTGAAAGTGATGATGATTCTGAGGGTGATTCAGGTCCAGACCCTGAAATCGCAAAAGTGCGTTTTGCAGAGTTAGAAGCTGCGTGGAATGCGACTAAGGATGCGATCGCAAAACATGGTCGTAACAGTAAAGAAGGTAAAGCAGCTCTTGAGTCGCTCGCAACCGTCTTTATGATGTTTAAGTTCACACCACGTTTGTTTGACATCATTTCTGAAATGATTCGTGGCACGCATGAACAAATTCGTACAGCAGAACGTGAAGTAATGCGCTACGCAGTTCGTCGTGGTCGTATGGATCGTACTCAATTCCGTACAACGTTCCCTGGTCAAGAATCAAACCCAGCTTGGTTAGATGAGCAAATTGCTAAAGCCACTGCTGACCAAAAACCATACTTAGAGAAAGTACGCCCTGACGTTCTTGCTTTCCAACAAAAAATCGCTGATATCGAAAAAGATCTCGACCTTACCGTACGTGAAATTAAAGATATTTCTAAACGTATGGCGATTGGTGAAGCAAAAGCACGTCGTGCTAAAAAAGAAATGGTTGAGGCGAACTTACGTTTGGTCATCTCCATTGCGAAAAAATATACCAACCGTGGTTTACAGTTCCTCGATCTAATTCAGGAAGGTAACATTGGCTTGATGAAAGCCGTAGATAAGTTTGAATACCGTCGTGGTTATAAGTTCTCGACTTATGCAACTTGGTGGATTCGTCAGGCGATTACACGTTCAATTGCTGACCAAGCACGTACGATTCGTATCCCTGTACATATGATTGAAACCATTAACAAGATCAACCGCGTATCTCGTCAATTGCTTCAAGAAATGGGACGTGAACCTACACCTGAAGAGTTAGGTGAACGCCTCGAAATGGACGAAGTCAAAGTTCGTAAAGTGCTTAAGATCGCTAAAGAACCAATTTCGATGGAAACACCGATCGGTGATGATGAAGACTCACATCTTGGTGACTTCATTGAAGATGGTAACATCACTTCACCAGTTGATGCTGCAACTTCAGAAGGCTTGAAAGAAGCAACACGTGAGGTACTTGAAAACCTCACTGAACGTGAAGCTAAAGTCTTGAAGATGCGTTTTGGTATTGATATGCCGACGGACCACACTTTGGAAGAAGTTGGTAAACAGTTTGATGTAACACGCGAACGTATTCGTCAGATCGAAGCAAAAGCGTTACGTAAATTACGTCATCCATCGCGTTCTGAACATTTACGCTCGTTCCTTGAGAATGACTAATCTATCCATAGGATAATACAGGCTTGAATATGGGGGACACTCCCCCATAATATAAAGCATGTAGCAAATAATTCTAAATACCTGCGCATAGCAGGTATTTTTACTAATGAGGTGTCCTATGACTGACATGATCGATCGCACTCCATCACGCGAACTACAAGAACATCTTTGGGTGTTTCCGATGGATTATCCAATTAAATTGATTGGTCTTGCAGGTGAGGATTTACGCAAAGCAGTGAATGACATTTTTGTTAAACATTTCCCTGATTTTGATGGGAATGCAATGACAGTGACACCATCGCGTACAGGCAAGTATCATTCAATTACTGCGCAACTTCGTTTTGAAGAGCTTGAGCAAGTACATCAAGTTTATGCAGACTTGGCTGCTTGCCCTTTAATTAAAACTGCACTTTAATAAAAAAACACGCTTCATGCGTGTTTTTTTTATGTTTGTTAATTATTCATCAAGTATGTGCCTAGGTCACACTTAATTCAACAATATTGTCTATAATAAAACTTATTTTTGAATGTGAGCCTTAACCTCCGTGGATGTCAAAACCAAACCTCAATTGATTATTCGTCACTATACCCAAACCACTTCTTATGAAGATCGCTTCCAAGAAATGAAGCTGATGACAGAACAGCGTGACGAACAAACAGCAGATGAATTTTGGATTTTGCAGCACAATTCTGTGCTTACCCAAGGACAAGCTGGCAAACCAGAACATATATTAGTGCCTAGCCATATCCCAGTTGTTCAAACTGATCGTGGTGGACAAGTCACTTGGCATGGTCCAGGACAATTAGTTGCATATTTTATGTTTGATTTAAATCGATTAGGCTGGAATGTCCGTACTTTGGTCAGCTATGCAGAAAATGTCATGATCGATTTATTAAAAAAATACGGTATCGAAGCCTATGCTAAACCAGATGCACCTGGTGTTTATGTTTATGGTAGAAAAATTGGATCTCTGGGCTTTAAAATCCGCAAAGGTCGCAGCTATCATGGACTCTCGCTTAATATAGATTGTGATCTGGAAGGCTTCCAAACCATTAATCCATGTGGTTATGCAGGTCTTGAAATGGTCAGAATCTCTGATTTGATAAATCCCTACCCAAGTTTCGATACGCTAGTTCAAGACCTTATTGCCTATCTAAAAAAAAGTGACCTGTTCAGTCAAATTATCGTGAAAGATCATTAAAACTCCTTTACTTTGTCATTAGATAATTTTAGAGTATTTACTCTAAATTATAAAACTATGTGATAAGGGACAAGTGAGTGATTTCTATTAACTCTGTAAAGCCCGCGCTAGAACAAGCTTATGTCAAACTCATGCTTGACGTGATTGGCAGAGGCTTAGCGATGGCAAGTCAAGTCGATGAAGAAATAAAACAGGAAATTGCTAAATTTCCTGTCGGCTTCACGATTTCAATGGACGTTTTCAACAGTGATGCGGCTTTTATTGCACAAGTGAATCCACAACATCAACTTGTCTTAGTCGACCATGCATCAAAAAAACCAGATTTAACGATTACCTTTAAACATATGCATCATGCTTTTTTGGTATTTTCTTTCCAAGAAAGTACTGCACAAGCATTTGCAAATGACCGTATGATTGCTGATGGCGATTTAGGTCATGCAATACGTTTAGTGCGTTGTCTAAATAAAATGGAAGCCCTTATTCTTCCAAAATTAGTCGCTGAACTTGCAGTCAAAGAATATCCGGTCAATCTGTCATTAAAAGAAAAATTGACAGGTGCAGCAAATATTTATCTCAAAGTTGCTCAGTCATATATTAAAGGGAGTGCTTAAGCATGGCTAAACCATATTATGAATTTTTCTGTCCAGTTAAAGTGATTGCTGGTAATGCTGCGCTTGAACACATTCCATTTGAGCTAGATTCAATGGGTTCAAAAAAACCACTCATCATCACAGACAAAGGCGTACGTGCCAATGGTCTACTTGAACCAGTGGAAGCTGCTTTTGCAGCGACAGAAGTAAAAATTGGCTCAATTTTTGATGAAGTTCCGCCGGACTCAAGTTTAGAAACAGTAAAAGCCGTGACTGAGATGTATCGCAACAATCAATGCGATGCCATCATTGCAATTGGTGGTGGTTCAGTCATCGACACAGCAAAAGCTGCCAATATTCTCGTCTCGGAAGGAGGCGATGATCTGCTGAAATATTCAGGTGCTCACAACCTGCCTCGCCCATTAAAGCCTTTTTTTGTTATCCCAACAACATCAGGTACAGGCTCTGAAGTCACGATGGTTGCTGTGGTTTCAGATACAGCGAATAATCAAAAAATGGCATTTGCTTCAAAATATTTAATGCCTAGTGCTGCAATTTTAGATCCACGTATGACTTTAACACTACCTCCACACCTGACAGCAATGACAGGAATGGATGCAATGACACATGCAGTTGAGGCCTATACGTGTTTGGCAGCGAATCCTATCAGTGATGCTTACGCTACTGCTGCAATTAAAAAAATTAGTGAAAACTTGTTTAAAGTTTTGGAAAATCCTAAAGATGCTGATGCCCGTTTAGAACTTGCTCAAGCATCAACCATGGCTGGAATTGCATTCTCAAATGCAATGGTCGGTATTGTTCACTCCCTTGGACACGCTCTAGGTGCAGTTGCTCACTTACCACATGGTTTGTGCATGAACTTATTCCTCCCTTATGTGCTCGATTACAACAAGGATGTGAATGGCGATAAGATTGCTGACCTGTTACTACCGCTTGCAGGTACTGATATCTATGCACAGACACCAGCAAATCAACGTGCAGATAAAGCTATTGCGATTATCAACACAATGCGTGATCGCATTTATGATTTAACTAAACTGCCACGTACATTACGTGAGACAGGCAAAGTTACGCAATCTCAATTAGATGAAGTTGCCGAAAAAGCGTTAAATGACGGATCTATCATTTTCAACCCTAAAGAAGCCACATTAAAAGATTTGAAATCTATCTTAGAAAAAGCTTGGTAAATTTCGCAAAATAAGTAAAGATACGCTTAAAACTAGCCTGATGTTTTTTTAGACATCAGGCTTTTCATTTGTTAGTTGTTTTAACTCATGAGTTCAACACCTTTGGCATAAATCCTGCTAAAAAAACTCGCACAAACTACTGACAAACTGCATCAATTTGGTTTAGATTGGCGCACTTTTGAAAAAACATTAGGGGGGATCGTTCGTCTCAAACGATCCTTAATTGATTTGACTGATCCTTGATCAACGATTAAGAGGATAAAGCCGTTGACTAATATAACTGGGACTCAATCGGCAGCTAAACTGCAAAAAACGCTAGGACTCTGGCACATCATTATTATCGGTTTAGCTTATATTCAGCCAATGACGTTGTTTGATACTTTCGGTTTAGTATCAGAAGAAAGTAATTTCCACGTTCCTACATCATATATTTTTGCACTTGTTGCAATCTTACTGACTTCATTGAGTTATGGTCATATGATCCGTAGATATCCATCTTCAGGTTCAGCCTATACCTATGCTCAAAAATCTATCCACCCTAACGTTGGTTTTATGGTTGGCTGGTCATCATGGTTAGATTACCTGCTCTCACCCATGGTCAACATCATCCTTGCGGTGATTTATCTTGAGGCTTTATTCCCTGATGTCAATCATTGGGTCTGGGTCATTGTGCTAACAGCATTTATGACGGGTATTAACCTTCGGGGTGCGCGATTTGTTGCAAATTTCAACAGCTTAATCGTATTCGTACAATTAATTGTGATCGCTGTATTTACATGGATGGTCTATACCAAGCTCCAAATGGGATATAACGCGGATGGTCCAATCTCTGCTGAACAACGCTACCAACTTTGGAGTTTAGAACCATTTTGGAATGAGTTAACTTCAGTGGGTGCCTTGATCACAGGTGCGACATTACTCTGCTTCTCATTCACAGGATTTGACTCGCTCAGTTCTCTCGCTGAAGAAACTAAAGATACTGAGAAAACGCTACCAAAAGCGATTTTCTTAACTGCTTTAATTGCAGGGATTATCTTTATCGTCAGCACTTACTTCATGCAGATCTATTTCCCTAATAATCCGGGATCATACTTCCAGAATATTGCAGAAACTCAACCTGAAATTTTGTTGTTGGTTGGTGGATCTTTGTTCCAGTCTTATGTACTGGCATTTGCCATCATTACTGTTATGGCATCTGGTATTTCTGCGCATGCAGGTGTATCACGCCTCATGTATGTTATGGGACGCGATGGTGTCATCAATAAGAAAATTTTTGGTCACATCAGCCCTAAAAACTTCACTCCATCATATAACATCATGATCGTAGGTGCAGTCGCATTAACCGCTGGTTTTATGGATTTAGACTTTGTTATTTCATTAATTAGCTTCGGTGCGTTAACAGCATTTAGCTTTGTGAACTTATCTGTTATCTCACGGTATGCGTTACGCGATGGTCGTACTAAAACAGCGAAAGAAATTATTAATTTCGTTATCGTACCATTACTCGGCTTTATTGCAGTATTTGCATTGTGGCTAGAGGTCGATCAAGCATCGCTTAAATATGGTTTGATTTGGGCGATTGGTGGTATTTTGTATTTAGGTTATAAAACCAAAGGCTTTAAATACCCTGCTCCTCAACATGATGAGTTTAATGATCGTTAAAAATTGATTTTTTAGAAAAGGCGCTTAGGCGCCTTTTTTTATTATGCAAATTGACCAAAATGATCAAACATCAATCAAAATTTCTGATTTAAAAAATAAACTCTACATCCTAATAGGCAGCTTTATTTCAAAATAATGAGAGAAATAACACATTTAAACGTAAATACATGAAATTAAATAAAAAATGATTGGCAAAAAATTACATATTTGTCAGTATACTCATTGACCAAAAATTACACGATGTGTATAAAGAGCAAAATATTTGAGTAAATGCTCTAATAATATTCATTACACATGGAATGTAATAATGCGTTTGAATACACTTACTGGGGCGATTTTGGTCGCAATGTTTCCAACCGCGGGCGCTTATGCTGCAGCTATGGATCGTTCAGGCCAATCGATGAATGGCTTTTTACAGCCAGGAAACTATGTAGATTTTAGTTATTCAATTTTGGATGCTGATCTTTCAGGAACAATGAGAACTGAACCTTCGGGCCCTGCTTCTGCAGGATTAAGAGACCCGAATGGTTGGAATATGCCTACAGCAGATGATATTAATGCAGGTGGGGAAATTGCGGGCTCAAATTTGAGTGATATTGCTGACACGTTCGGATTTGCAAATATTAATTTAAAATTTCAAGTGACTGACAATATTTCATTAGGTTTAATTTATGACCAACCTTTCGGAGCAAAAGCCTCTTATTCAAACTCTGATAAAAAACATTCCAGAGTCAACAGCTCAGGACGATTGCCATTAGGTGACCTTGAATCTGCGACAAAATATGGTGCATTTCACAGTGAGTATGGCAGTACAGAGGCTGAAGTATCGACAAATAGTTTATCTCTAGTCGTAGGCTTCCAACCTAATGAACACCTTAATTTTTATGCAGGCCCAGTTTATCAAACAGTAAAAGGTGATCTTAGTTTACAAGGAACTGCTTACAGTCTATTAGGTGGTTATTTATGTAATTCACAGACTAGTGGTGTAGGACTGTGTAGTACTTTTAAGGAAAAAGGTACAGGTTCAAGAGATCTTCTTGGTCGTGATACAAGAAAAGATTATCAAGGCTATAAAGCAAGTATGCCTGAAGAAGGTGCTTTTGGTTGGCTAGCGGGTGCTGCATTTCAAATTCCTGAAATTGCATTAAGAGCTTCATTAACCTACAGATCAAAAATTTCTTATTCAGTTCAAGCTGAAGAAAGTATGCCTGAAGTGATTACAGATACATTACCTATTGTACATCCTGGGTGGCATATTGTAGATAAAATTGGGGCACTTGGTACCGACTACCAATATACAGAAGGTAAAACCTCAGCATCAACTCCACAATCAGTTAACCTTGATTTCCAATCAGGTATCATGGCTGATACATTAGCTTATATCAATTTACGTTGGGTAGATTGGTCTGAGTTCAAAATCCGTCCATACAAATTTGGAGTTTTAACTTCTTCGATTACGGAGGGACAAGGTAAAGGACCTCGTGGTTTCGACTTAATCGCTTATGAAAAAGATCAAATATCTGCAACATTCGGTATCGCAAGAAAATTAAATGAAAAACTCGCATTGACCATTATCGGAGGATGGGACTCTGGTGCAGGTGAATATGTTTCTACCTTAGGTCCATCTGAAGGTTTTTGGAGTGCAGGATTAGGTGGTCAGTACAGCTTTAATAAAAATACATTCATTCAAGCGGGTGCACGATATTTTTGGTTAGGTGATGCAAAAGCTCAATCTGCTAGTTGGTTCGGAACCGATCGCTATGATGCAGATTTTAAAGACAATACAGCTATTGGATATAGCTTTAAAATTGGTTACCGTTTCTAGAGTTTAAAAAGCACGGATTTTTCATCCGTGCTTTTTTAAATTAATCGACAACTAAAACCTAATTTAGTATCAATTTGATTATCTTTGAATCCTAAATACTCAATAAACCTATTTCGATCATCCACAATTTTCTGTTCATCTATAGACATACGATGGCGATTTTTTTGCGCTAAAGAATATGTTTCATCTACAGAAGCTTGATATATATGACATAATTCAAGCTGTTTCTTACTTTTTAAAACTAAATTTTTTCCTGTCCGCTCAAAATCATTTCGTTTTAACGCCGCACTCCAATTTTCCAAATTTTTGAACATTTTTGCTTTCATCTGAGCTAATGCTTGATCGATTTCCTGTTGAGTCAATGGATTAATATTATTTAAATCCGCTTGTGCTTTATTTTCATTTTGTGCCATCACTTTAGAGGTCGTCATTCCTGCACAGATGATTACTATAATTCCATAGCTGTATTTTTTAATGTTTTTAATCATACATCCCCTATCTAATTTATTTCGATAAATTTATGTTCGTATTAGACAACTGATATTTTAAAAAAGCCATTTTAATAATGTAATAGATTGAAATATTAAAGGATTAAGGCATTTTTTTTGCATTATCAATTCACTGATTTAATTATATATTTTTGGTATTGAATTTATGAAAAAAATGTTTCCATTAGGCTGTGCTGGACTAGGCATACAAGCCACATCATTTGAGCATCCAGTATCTCTTAAAGAACCATCAATAATGGAAAAATTCGATCTACTTGCAGAATCGAGCGTGTGGGATTTTATCGATCACATTCCGACTCATCGTGAAATGATTGATGATTACATTAAAGGGAGTCAAAAATACAATATTCCAGTTTATTCAGGTTACGGATGCTATATTTGGGGAGAACATGAAAAAATATTCAAAGAAAATATCGAGCTTACATGTGCTGTAGGCGCCAACTACCACAACATTATGCTTGCAGCAAAAGACAGTAAATTCAACTGTCTTAATGATCAACAAGTTGCTGATGCCTATTTATATTTTTATGAGTATGCTCAAAGTAAGGGTATAACCATTACCTTTGAAAATCACGTAGATAATTGGTCTGAAGATTATCGCCGGGTAGAAAAAGTTGCAGCTTTAGTCAATCATCAAGGTATTCCATTTAAAATGGCGATGGACTATAGCCACTGTATTTTCAAAATCGAAAATCCAATCGAATCTTATATCTCTTTTCAACATGACCAAGAAGCGATTAGAAAGCTTGATCCTTTCAACTGCGATAGTTTTGCAGATGATTGGTTAAATCAAAATTTGGTACATTGGGGGCAAATACGTCCTGCGGTTCCAAACGGGCCATTAAATACATGGTCCCAAGAATACAGCCCATGGGAAGGTCACGGTCTTAATCGCCCTGGAAGAGGCATTCAATACCCATTTAGGCAGCCACCAAAAAATGCTTGTCCCCATGATGAATGGCATGCATATAAATTAAGCTGCACCAAAGAGGTCATTCGCAAGATGATTGATCATTATTTAAATCATGAGGATACAAATATTGAAATCATGACCGTGGATAATATTAATTTATGGTCCTATGGTTTGGGTTGGAAATATAATATGTTTGCAGATAGCTGCGAAGTAGCACGCTATATCAGACAAATATATGCGGAAAGAGCATCAATTCATCATGCTAAAAAAGGACTAAGTTCTGAGGACTTTATCAATCAATATCGCTCATAAATCATTAGAATAATTAAAAAAAGCATTATATTGATAATGCTTTTTTTGTATCGCGATATTTAAGCTACCGCATTCTCTTCCGCTTTTTTATACGAACGATTATACATTTCTTCTAAATGCTCCCCTACTGTACATGGTGCATATAAAGGTAATTCACCTTCTTTCAATGTTCCTGGAACTGGCGCAATCACAGCGTGATAGTCTGGTTCATAAAAAAATGGAATTGAGTAACGATAAGCACCATTTGAAAAACTATTTTTTACTCGATGTGGATTGGAGTGATATAGACCATTGGTCCATTTTGGAATCATATCACCTAGATTAACTACAAATGTTCCTTCAATTGGTGGTGCTGCAACCCACTCTCCGTCAGGCATGCACACTTCTAATCCGCCTATTTGATCTTGTGCCAAAATGGTGACTGACCCCCAATCTGTATGCGCGCCAACGCCATATGTTTCATCATCTTTAGGTGTAGGTGGATAACGCAACATACGTAATGTTCCCATAGGATCTTTACTTGAAGCATCAAAATAGTTCGATGGCAAATTTAACGTTAATGCCAAAAGTTGCATCAGAAAATTTGCCAGTTTATACATTTCATCGATGTACTCCTGACAAATCAATTCACATTGAGGTAATTCTTCAGGCCACTGATTTGGACCATAGTTTTGATATTTAGCGATTGCAAAAGGATGATCTTGAGGATAATTACGACCACAATAAAACCCTTCTTTATAATCTGGCTTGCCGTAAGGGTCTAATTGCTGACCATTCAGCTTATCAAATCCACGGAATCCAAAAAAGTTACGTACATCATATTTTTGCTTAACGTCTTCTGGAAGCGCCAATAACTCTTTTGCTAATGCAAACTGTCGCGTCATCATTTCTAAAGGAACTGTATGATTCTTCACATAGAAAAAACCTGAATGCATCGCAGCTTTTCTCAGTTCAGCAACTGCACGTTTAGTCGCCTGACTTTCTGGTTTGTTTATATCTACGCCTGCTAAATCAATTACTGGTATTCCCATTTTTATCCCCTTGTATCAGGTATACATCTTTTACATGTTCATTATCTTGCTGAAACTTTCGACAATTTAGGGTTGGCTAAAATTTGTCTTTAAAGCTAAGTCTCAAACTTAAGTTTTTTCTGGTACAACGTCTGCTACTATTTGATTCTGCTTTTGCTTAGCTCGATTAAAAATCAGATTTAGAATAATTCCCGCAAATGTCGCCGTTGTAATGCCGCCGAGATCAAGTCCACCAACCATAATCGAATAGTTCCCTGCGCCCATAATCACAGTCACAGATGCCACAATAATATTGCCGTTTTGAGTAAAATCGACTTTATTTTCGATCCAGATTTTCGCACCAGCGATTACGATTAAGCCGAAAACAATCATTGAAGTTCCTGTCAAAATTGCGACAGGTAATGTGCTAATGAGTGCTCCAAATTTTGGTGATAATCCAAGAATAATGGCGACAATACCCGCAATTACAAAAACCACTGTAGAGTAAATACGCGTTGCCGCCATGACCCCAATATTCTCTGCATATGTAGTTAATCCTGTTCCTCCTACAGCACCAGACATAGAGGTACATACCCCATCTGCCAAAAATGCTCTACCCATATAAGGCGTAATATTTTTGCCAGTCATTTCACTTACAACTTTGAAATGCGCAAGATTTTCAGCAATAAGAATAAATGCGATAGGTAAAATCAGCAGAATTGCATTCATTTGAAATTCAGGTTGATATAAAGTTGGTAAACCAAACCATGCCGCATTTGAAACCGAGCTAAAATCGATTGGTTTACCCATTCCCATCATGTTAGCTAAAACAAAATATACAAGATACGAAACTATCAAACCCACCAATAGCAATAATCGTCTCAACATTCCTCTTGTAAATACTGCGACACCACCAATACACATTGCGGTCAACAAAGCCATCCATGTATCAAACTCATTACCTGATACAGCTTTAATCGCCCCAGGTGCTAAATTTAATCCAACTATCATAATGATTGCACCAGCAACAACTGGTGGTAAAAGATTCTCCATCCATTGAGAACCCGTTTTCATTACAAGTAAACCCATCAAGGCATAGAAAATACCACATACCACTATTGCACCTAAGGCAATCCCAATATTTGGATTTAACCCTGAACCGGTATAGCCTGTTACAGCAATCACAGCACCAATAAAAGCAAAACTACCCCCAAGATAGCTTGGCACTCTCCCACCTGTGATAAGGAAAAATAATATCGTGCCAATACCAGATAACAGGATCGTTAGACTAGGATCAAACCCCATGAGCAGCGGTGCCAACACTGTTGCACCAAACATGGCAAATGTATGTTGAAGTCCAAGTACAATACTTTGTCCTGCAGGCAAGTACTCGTTCATGGCAACGGGAGTTTTTTCAATATCCCCTTTAAAAGGAGTAAATTTGGAAAACCAATTCTCTTTCATCACATACCACCCCATTGGTAATGTGAGCCAATGTCGAACATCTTTAGACATTGGCTGTACATTGATAAATTCATTTCGTTTATGTACAAATCACAGTTCGTCTATCAAATTTATCGGAACCATATATTCACTTTAACTAAGCAACAAATATACCAATTGGTCGAATTTCTAATATCTCGTTTGGATGACAGCTAGTTTAAGATCAACAAAAATCAAACCTAACACTCTGTTTTATATAAATATTAATTTCATTAACAAATGAAAAAATTTGACCGTTTTGTATATTTTTTAGACTTTTACTCAAAAAAATTTGATTCCCGAAATATAAAATCAAATCGTATTTAAAATCATTATTTTAATTTTATTCTTAATGAATATTTCATCATATTAGCCAAGTTTTACTAAACTTTTATGCATTAAAAAAGGTCACCTTTCGATGACCTTACTGACTTAAGTTAAATCTTTAAATCCTTGTTGTCGCCATGCTTCATAAACAATCACTGCCGTAGCATTAGATAAATTTAAGCTTCTAGAATTTGGCGCCATGGGCAAACGAATCCAATGTTGCTTTGGGAACATCATACGAACATGTTCAGGTAGTCCGCGCGTTTCAGGCCCCATGAGTAAAGCAACTGGTCTATTCAGATTCGAGGTATGTGGTGTTTCGGTACCTTTGGTCGTTAAAGGATAAATCGAATCTTGATCGACACCTTGACTCGTTAGATTTTCCAGACAAGCTTCGATATTATCCCAAATCTGCATGCGAGCCCATTCATGGTAATCTAATCCAGCACGCTTTAACTTCTTATCATCCAGCTCAAAACCTAGCGGTTTGACCAAATGTAATTGTGCTCCTGTATTTGCACATAAACGGATAATGTTTCCTGTATTTGCAGGAATTTCTGGTTCGTATAAAACAACATGAATCACAATAATTTCTCAACTTTATAGCAGACTTTTACAGTTCGTCTTGCCATTTCAACTGTTCTCTTAATTTCACCACCTCACCAATAATGGTCAAAGTTGGCGCCTGAATTTGATTTTCTAACACTTTCGAAGCGATATCTGCCAAAGTCCCCACAACAACTTTTTGTTCTGGTGTCGTACCTTTAGAAATTAAAGCAACAGGCATGTCTGCTCGTTGACCATGTTGAATAAGCTTTTCACAGATTTTTTCTAATCCAACAAGCCCCATGTACAGTACCAATGTTTGGTGTTCATACACGAGTTCATTCCACGGAAGTTCAGGAGAACCTTCCTTCAAATGTCCAGTCAAGAAGCGAACACTTTGTGCGTAATCACGATGAGTTAAAGGGATACCCGCATAGGCTGAACACCCTGATGCTGCGGTAATTCCGGGAACGACCTGAAATGAAATTCCTGCCTCATAGAGTTCTTGAATTTCCTCACCACCTCGCCCAAAAATAAAAGGATCTCCTCCTTTTAAACGGCAGACACGTTTGCCTTCATTCGCATATTTCACGAGTAAAGCATTAATACCTTCTTGTGGAACAGCATGATTTGACCTTGCTTTACCCACATAGATTTTTTCAGCATCCCGGCGGCATAACTCCATAATAGCACCAGAAACTAAACGGTCATAAATCACAACATCTGCTTGTTGCATCAACCTTAAAGCTTTGAGTGTGAGAAGCTCGGGATCACCTGGACCTGCCCCAACTAAATAAACTTCACCTTTAGGTTTGTTCCATTCTATTAAAGATTGATGAATAATTTTTTCTGCTTCAGCCAGATTATTATTAAATACACGCTCTTTGAAAGGTCCAGCATACAGCTCTTCCCAAAAGATACGGCGTTCATCAGGATTTTCAATTTTTTGTTTTACACGTTGTCGCCATTCACCAGAGATTTTAGCTAATGCTCCCATTCCATGCGGGATAACAGTCTCAAGTTGAGTTCTAATCTGTCTGGACAATACTGGGGATGCACCATTACTCGCAATTGAAATAACAAGTGGAGAGCGATCAACAATTGCAGGGACCATAAATCGGCAATGTGGTGGATCATCAACACTATTCACCAATACATTTAAGATTTCACATTCTTCAAAAACTTGTTGATTCACTAAAGGCTGATCTGTGGCAGCAATCACTAAACGGTAATCGTTTAATTTTAAATCGTGATCTTCAAAATGAGCTTGAATGTATTGACCAGAGCTTTTCTCGACAATCTCTAAAAGTTGCGCCTCAATCTCAGGTGAAATAACCGAAATTTTTGCTCCTGATTTTTGCAGTAACAGTGCTTTGCGATATGCAATATGCCCTCCACCGACAATCAAACAAGGTTGCTGCTGCAATTTTAATGAAATTGGAAAAATATCCACTGAATCGATCCTCATATGCCCACTATATTTTAGCACCTTCTCCACTACTCAAGCTGCTTAAAAGTAAGCAAGTGGTAGCTTTTTTAACAGATGCATATCGATGAAGGGACCTAAAACGGATAAAACTTGAACTCTATTTGGATAGTCAAAAATCCTGCTGATGCCGATGATAAGTTCAACAGTAAAGGAGATTATCGAGATGGCTGGTTCATATATTGATGTACATTCATCAGCAGGTTCGTTTAAAGCATATCTTTCAGTACCTGAGGTAGGTAAAGGTCCTGGTCTTGTGTTATGTCAGGAAATTTTCGGTGTTAATGAAGTTATGCGTCAAAAGGCAGATTTTTTGGCTGAAGAAGGTTATACCGTTATTGTTCCTGATTTATTTTGGCGTATTCAACCTAATGTAGAACTCGGTTATACCGAAGAAGACTTTCAAAAAGCATATGACTTATATACTCAATTTAATCAAGATCTGGGTATTGAAGATATCAAATCTACAATTGAAAAACTCAAATCCCTTGAAACAGTTGATCAAGATGCAGGTACTGGATTGGTCGGATACTGCCTAGGCGGTAAATTGGCATATCTCGCAGCTTGCCGCATTCCAGATTTAAATTGTTCTGTTTCTTACTATGGTGTAGGAATCGAGCAAAACCTAGAAGAAGCAGTCAACATTCAATCCAAACTGGTTCTTCATTTTGCTGAACAAGATCAATTCTGTGATTCTAACACTCGTGATCAAATCCTACTTGCTCTGCAAAACAACTCAAAAGTCGAAACATATATTTATCCAGATGTCGATCATGCCTTTGCTCGCCCACAGAGTATGCATTATCACAAGCCTAGTGCACTCATGGCACATGAAAGAACCATTACAGCTTTACGCAAAGCAATAGGACCAAATTACGACCTTGCTGCGCTATGGGAAGAGCATGTTCGATTTGAATTTGACACTCGAAATGTTCCAGACACGATGGCAACAATGGTGGCAGAGCCTTATGTCAATCACATTCCAACATTGACAGGTGGCGTCGGCTACAAACAATTAGCTCGCTTCTATCAATACCATTTTGTTCATAACAATCCAAAAGATATGAAACTGACGCCTATTTCACGAACTGTAGGCGCAACTCAAGTCGTTGATGAATTCATTATGAGTTTTACTCATGATGAGGAAATTGATTGGTTAATTCCTGGAATTAAACCGACGGGAAAATATGTAGAGATTCCAATGCTCGGCATTATCAAGTTCCGTGGACCGAAACTATGTCATGAGCATATCTATTGGGATCAGGCAAGTTTACTGGTGCAAATTGGCGTATTAGATCCAACTGGACTACCTGTTGCAGGTGTTGAAACTGCCAAGAAACTTTTAGATGAAACTTTACCCTCAAATGAACTGATGCCAACTTGGCCATCCAGTGAAAATAAACCGATTGGCGAATAAAGGAACTCATTCTGACAATCAGAATTAAGATGAAGGATTATGATCATGTTAAATGAAATGACACCTGTAATACAGTTGGAGCAACGCTCGTTACGCCAACTCTTAGGTCAGTATGCAACTGGGATTACAGTGGTAACTGCATTAGATTCAAATCATAAAAAAATTGGAATGACAGCGAACTCATTTACTTCTGTATCGCTTGATCCACCTTTAATTTTATGGAACATCGCAAAATCTGCGACACATTTCGAAGATTTCAAACAGGCAGAATATTTTGCCATCAATATCTTGAGTGAAGATCAGTATCAAGAGTCTAAGCATTTCTCAAAATCTTCTGATGACAAATTCGAAGGCTTAGATGACGTTGATGAGTATATGGGCATCCCCATTCTAAATAAATCCTTAACCACTTTTGTTTGTCGTCAGTATGAGCTTCATGAAGCTGGGGATCACTACATTATTGTGGGACAAATTGAAGCCTGCCGTAATCAGCTTGGAAATCCATTGGTGTTCCATAACGGGCAATATAAACAAGCAAATCTTCATCAAGCATTTGCTGGTGTATAGCGAATTCACGAAATTTAAGGATTTTTAAAATGAATCAACATCACTTTTTCAATGATAATCGCTTTCTACTCGGCTCATTTGCTTCTAACTGCTCAGGTGGAATGACCATTTCAACTCTTGAAGATCGATGGAGTGCGAGCTGGGAAAAGAATCTCGAACTTGGAAAAATGCTAGATGAAGCTGGTATCGACTTCATGTTACCGATTGCTCGCTTTACAGGCTATGGCGGTGAAACAGACTTTCAGGGAACAATTTTAGAGACCATGACTTGGGCGGCCGCATTATTGGCTTTAACCAAAGACATTACAGTTTTTGCGACAATTCAGACCGTCCCCAATCATCCAGTTGTAGTTGCCAAGCAGATTGCAACGCTATCTGAGATTAGTCAAGGTCGTATTGGACTTAACATTGTTGCAGGCTGGAATAAACCTGAATATGAAGCACTCGGTCTACATTTACCTGATGATCACGAAACTCGTTATGGTTATGCACAAGACTGGTATGACCTGATTAAAAAAGTATGGACCAGTGAAGAAAAATTTGATTTTGAAAGTAAGTTTTTCAAAACCAAAGGAACTTATGGAAAACCAAAACCACTTGTACATCCGCCTATCTTCAATGCTGCTGGTTCAAAAAATGGACGTGAATTTGCCGTTAATAATGCGGACTTTCTTTTTACACCAGCTTCAGACTTGGGCAGAAGCAAGATTGAAATTGATGAGCTTAAACAAGCAGGTCGCGACGTAAACCGAGAAGTCAATGTGATGACCTTCTCCCATGTCATTTGCAGACCTACACAAGAGGAAGCCAAAGCAGAATGGGATCGTCAATTAAACAATGCTGATACTGTTGCCGTTGACAATCTGATGAGCTTAATGTTTGCACATGCTCAAAGTTTCCCAAAAGAGGTTCAACAATCCATTCGAGATGCAATGAGTGTAGGCCATGGTGGCTTTCCATTAGTCGGTACACCTGAACAAGTCGCGCAAGGTATTTTAGATTTACATGAAGCTGGTTTTAGAGGAACGACTCTTTCATTCCTCGATTATAGCCGCGAATTTCCGTATTTCCGTGATCATGTTTTACCAATTTTGGAAAAGCATAATATTCGTTAATCCACCACTTAAGCCGACCGTTTCACTGTCGGCTTATTTATTTTAAGAGGGAATTTAGCTGTGAATTATATTTTAAAGGGGTTATTCACTGGATCAATCTGCTTTGCATTAGGCACTGCAGTTCAAGCGGCAAATTGGAGTGATACTTCACTGGCTGTCAGTTATGGTCAAGATTTCTCAGAACCATTTAAAGACGGTGATTTTGACAAATATATTTTTAGTCTTGTACACCTAAGCGGCTATAAATATGGCACCAATTTTTTTCAACTCAATATGCATCAATCCTCAGCTGAACCAAATGCAAACAAAGCTTCTGGTCGAGGAGCTCAAGAGGCATATGCAATTTATCGTCATACCTTAGATATCCCAAGTATCACGCAACACAAACCGAATGATTCTAGTTGGTTCAAGACATATGGTTTTACAGTAGGTTTTGACTGGAATACAAAGAATGATGATTATGGTTCAAATCGACAAATGTATGTTGCTGGTCCAAGTGTTACATTAAATACACCAGGCTATCTTAATCTCAGTTTGCTAGGCTATTACGAGAGCAATGATGCTAATGTACTGAGTAAAAAATATACCTATGATCCTTACTTAGCACTTCAAGTGCTTTGGGATTTTCCTATTATGCAATCGAATTGGAATTATCAAGGCATAGGTGTTTGGATGAGTACCAAAGGGAAAGATCCTTTTGGTGAGCCTACCGCCAGTGAAATCTTTGTAGACATGTCTTTAATGTATTCTTTACTTAAAGATAAATCTGCCAATCAACCAAAATTGAAAGCTGGGATTGCTTATCAATACTGGAAAAATAAATATGGTAATGATGCATCTGGTGTTGCTGGTTCAGGAGCGACCGCGAGTAGCCCTATGTTACGCGTCGCTTACCACTTTTAAATAACATATCAAATTAATCTAATTTAGTACCAAAAGAGTATTTTTATATTCTACTATTTTAGATTAATTTATTTATTTGAGATAAAACAAAAAAAGCAAAATCATGGATTGATTTTTGCATAAGTAATGATAAGCAAGCTAAGGATAGAGGTATTTATGTATAGCCAGCAACACAGGTCTATTTCTACGATTCAATCACATACGCAGAATATTCATGATGCCAACCATTGTCTTGATTTAATCATTGGCCCACATGATTTAGTCGATTTTAATCAATATGAACCATTGGATTTTAGTTTTAATGGATCGCAAATCGGTCGTATGATTATTGGGGATTTAACATATGGTAAAGATGTAATTTTCAAAACGCATACGCATGAAAATATGAACCACTTTTGTATAACGCGCCCTAAAAATGGGCGACCACTATTTAAAAAAGATGGTCAAACTTTTTACGCCTGTTATGATCAAGCATCCATTGTTTCACCTGAAGATAAATTTGAACTAATTATTGACAAAGACTGTGTGCAAACATTCATTTCTTTTTCAAAGACTTTTGTTGAAAAAATACTTTCAGATTTAATCTCTCAGCCAGTTACCGAACCTTTGGTATTTCAAAATGTGATGGATCAAAACAACCCGAAAATTAAAGCATGGTGGGATTTAATTGACAGTATTAAAAATTTCACAAACAATTTTACCAATACTTCATTTTTTCAAGAAATGCGCTCAGATTTTGAATATATTATTGTGAAGTCATTATTATTATCTCAACCCAATAACTATAGTGATTTAATTTATAAAAATACTTTAGATTATCCTGACTTCTTTACTCGCTTGTTAGAATTCATACAAAAAAATATACATCAAAAAATTGAAATTTCAGATTTAGAATATGCATCTGGATTAAGCAAAAAAAAGCTGAATACAATTTTCAAAAAATATTTAAAATGCAGTCCAAATGCTTATATACGCCATTACCGACTTAAATGTATTTATAATGAAATTTCACAGTCTACGCATAAAATTAATATTACTGAAATTGCTTATAAATGGGGTGTTACACATTTAGGTCGTTTTTCACTTGAGTATAAAGATGCATTTGGGGAAAAACCGAGTGAGACCTTAAAAAAAATTATTGAAAGGCAAACAGGCAGTGCTCAACTCATTCATTAAAACACTCAAAAAAAAAAGCTAACTCAATTGAGTTAGCTTTTTTGTGTTTTATCGATTAATCGATAAAACTTTGTCCACCCATATAAGGACGCAAGACTTCAGGAATCTCAATCGAACCATCTTCTCGTTGATAATTTTCCATTACCGCGAGCAAAGTACGACCAACTGCTAAACCTGAACCATTCAAAGTATGAACAAACTCTGTTTTCTTTTGATCAGCACGGTAACGAGCTTTCATACGACGAGCCTGGAAATCCCCCATGTTTGAACACGATGAAATTTCACGATAGGTATTTTGGCTTGGTACCCAAACTTCTAAGTCATAAGTCTTCGTTGCACCAAAGCCCATATCACCACCGCATAAGATGATTTTGCGATATGGCAATCCAAGCGCCTGTAAAATACCCTCAGCATGCCCTGTTAACTCTTCCAATGCTTGCATAGAGTCTTCAGGTTTAACAATTTGAACCATTTCTACTTTGTCAAATTGGTGCTGACGAATCAAACCACGTGTATCACGGCCATAAGAACCAGCTTCACTACGGAAACAAGGTGTATGAGCAGCATATTTCAATGGTAGACGCTCAGGATCAATAATCTCATCACGCACAAAGTTGGTCACAGGCACTTCAGCAGTTGGGATCAAGTAATATTCTTTGTCACCTTGAAGCTTGAATAAATCTTCTTCAAATTTAGGTAACTGACCAGTTCCACGTAATGAATCAGCATTTACTAAATACGGTACATAAGCTTCTGTATAGCCATTTTTCAATGTATGTGTATCTAACATGAACTGCGTTAGTGCACGTTGTAAACGTGCAAGCGGGCCCTTGAGCACACTGAAACGAGTACCTGTTAACTTAGTCGCTGTTTCAAACTCGAGTCCACCCATCCACTCACCAAGATCAGTGTGATCTTTAATTTCAAAGTTGAATTCACGAGGCGTACCCCATTTTAAAATTTCAACGTTGTCATTCTCATCTTTGCCCTCTGGCACCGACTCATGAGGTAGGTTTGGAATAGAAAGTGATTTTGCTTCAATTTCAGCTTGTAGTTCTGTTAACGCAAGCTCAGCGGCTTTAATTTCATCTCCGATCGCGCTCATACGAGCCATGATTTCAGAGGCATCACCACCTGCTTTTTTGATTTGACCAACTTGTTTAGCACCCGAATTACGTTCTGCTTGTAAAGCTTCAGTCTTAGACTGAATTTCTTTACGACGAGCCTCTAAAGATGCCCATTCTTCTACGTTGAGTTGCACGCCACGTTTAGCTAAGGCTAAATTTACAGCCTCTATATTATTTCTAAGTAATTTCGGGTCGATCATGGTTAATCTTTTCAGGGAAAAAAACTGCCTATAGTGTAAGCGCTTCGTTGAAAAAAATACAGTCGAAGCGCTGACAGCTGAAGCTTATTGAATCAAATTAAAATAGAGTCAATTACTCAGCAGCGAGTTTGGGTAGGTTTGGAAGATATTCTGACTGTATCAAACCATTCACACTCACATAAGGTAAAGTGAGTTCAGACATTCCTTCAGCATAGGACGCGAGTTCATACAGCGGATAAACAAAGACGATACCATCAACTCCGTAATAGAAATTGTCACTTAATTCGAGTTTATCTTGTTCAATATTGTGATCTGTAAGCCACATACTATTAGCACTATAAAGTGTTTCTAATAGCTTTTTATTTTGACCTTTCACAATTAAATCTTGTAGTGCTATTCTTTTTTTAGTTTTTAAATCGAAATGAACATATTCTTTGTGGTACATCCCATGTGCTGCACCAGCAGGATATACATAGCTCAGATATTCAAAACTCGCTATATTCTGATGTTGACTTAAATAACGTACCACAGTCTGACTCTGACTCAACTTCAGCGGATCCACAGTAGTTGTCTCTGTATTCTTAGTAGCCGATTGGAATGGTATAGGGTCTGCTTTTTCAATTCGATTTTTAAAATACGTATTAATCCACGGATGATTAGTTTCAACCGTTTGGAATGAATATTCTGTACACCCTGCCTCATCGCATACTTGCTTCTGTTTAGGCTTTAATTCGACATTCTTCGATTCGATATACCAAGATTCTGATTGTTTTACTTGCGCAGCAGTCTCATTGCTTTTTTTAGTTTCTGCATCAGATTTAGGCTGACAAGCGCCTAACATGATCATTGATGCACAAATAACACTCACTTTTCCAAACCGATTCATGTGTTTTAGCATATAGCCTCCAATAAAAATGAGTGTTTAACACAGAGACTATAAATTCTAGCTGACATGAATTCAGTTGAAATTTGTAGTTAAAAAAAAGCAGCGATGAACGCTGCTTTTATATTATTGGTCAATAATGTCTGTGCCTTTAGGCGGTGTAAAGTTAAATGTCGAATCCGGAATACCTGCATTCACTTTCACATTACTAAATTTAACGTGTGTAGTTTGTCCTAATGAATCTTCTAAAATCATTAAGCTTGGCGCTTTATTTGCACCGAAACTAATGGTCAGACTCTGAAAGGCTCCATCTTTCTGCTTAGGATATAACGTGTAATAAGTTTTAGCTTTATTGGGCTGTGTTACACGATATGACTGCATAATTTGGTTAGTGTTACCAGACAATAATAATGCTGGAGTATTGGCAACTTGCTCATCCATATTTTGACGAATTGCCTGCTGTAGATCTGGGTCATAGATCCAAATCATCTTTCCAGAAGTCACAATTGTTTGTTTTGCTGGTGCTGTAGTTTCCCAATAGAAATTACCTGGACGAGCAACTTTCATCACCCCAGTGAAAGTCTGATTCATATGTTGAGCACTCAAACCTTGTTTTTGTGGTGCTTTACTAGATTTAGTTGCTTTCGTTGTTTGTTCAAAATTTGCCGTTAAACTTTTTATTCCGTTTAATTGACGAACCAAGTTTGCGGTCGCTTGTTGCTCCGAAGCAGCCACTGGCGCTGCGAAAACTTGAGTGCTTGCGACTGGTGCCATCATTGCAGCACTCATTGTAATTGCACCAATCGTTTTACGAAGCATTGTCATGATCCCACCTTTTGTTATTGATCATCATTTGATATGGAGTCATCTTAAACCAAATTTGATCGCTAATAATTGAGAAAATAAGAACTTTTGTATTGTTATTTAGCTAAATTGTTGAGAATACTTCATCATGATGAAGATTCACTTCAGTTCAAAAACTTTCTTTCAGATATAAAAAAACCCACTCAAGAGTGGGTTTTTTGGTTATGCCTGATAAAACTTATACAGTTTCAACAGATACATAACGACGGCCAAATTGACCTTTAACTTCGAATTTGATCACGCCATCAGCGGTAGCAAATAAAGTATGGTCACGACCCATACCAACGTTAGCACCAGCGTGGAACTCTGTACCACGTTGACGAACGATGATGTTACCAGCAGTCACAGCTTGACCACCGAACATTTTAACACCTAACATTTTAGGATTTGAGTCACGACCGTTACGTGTCGAACCACCGGCTTTTTTAGTTGCCATGTCTATTTACTCCTCGTAATTAGCCTGAAATAGCTGTAATTTTCAACTCAGTGAACCATTGACGGTGACCTTGTTGTTTACGATAGTGTTTACGACGACGCATTTTGATGATGCGGATTTTGTCGTGACGACCATGGCTAACTACTTCAGCAGTTACTTTAGCACCAGCAACAACTGGAGCACCAATTTGAATGCTATCACCGTTCACTAACATTAATACGTCATCAAACGTAATAGTAGAACCAGTTTCAGCTTTCAATAATTCAACTTTAAGGGTTTCACCCTCAACAACACGGTGTTGTTTACCACCGCTTTGGATTACTGCGTACATAATGTACTCCAACAGGCCCGTGTCGTCGTGCCGATAAAGGAATATATCGATCTTAAAACGAACGCCACTGGGGGTTATTCAAGGGCAAGGATTTTAAGTGATAATGAAATAAACAACAAGGTCTTTTGTCTAAAAGTTAACTTTCATCCCGAAATATCTATTTCTTACATGAAAATAACAATTTGCTGATTGATTAAACTATATTTATTCACAAAATGAACTACTTCGAATATCAAATGACATATCAAGTTTTATTGGTATTATGAAGATTAAATCACAAACATGAATAGAAACTGAACAACATTAAGAAAATCATGCATATTCATGTGGCAAAGCGACCAAAACTTTCACTTAAATTGTTACACTAGCTGAGTAACATCTACTGTTTGTATAAGGACTTCATTGTTATGGCCATCGATTTTAAGCAAGACATTCTCGCACCTGTTGCTACAGACTTTGCTGCGATGGACCAACTTATTAATGAAGGAATCAGCTCTAAAGTTGCTTTGGTGATGTCAGTCAGCAAACATGTGGTTGAGGCAGGTGGTAAACGCATGCGTCCTATTATGTGTTTATTGGCTGCTCGCGCTTGCGGTGAAACCAACCTAGAGCATGCCCAAAAGTTAGCTGCAATTATTGAAATGCTGCATACCGCTACACTGGTACATGATGATGTCGTAGATGAGTCTGGGTTACGCCGTGGTCGTCCTACAGCGAATGCAACATGGAACAACCAAACCGCTGTCCTCGTTGGAGACTTCCTCATTTCTAGAGCGTTCGATTTGCTCGTAGATTTGAACAATATGGTGTTATTAAAAGACTTCTCAACAGGAACATGTGAAATTGCTGAAGGAGAAGTACTTCAACTGCAATCTCAACATCAGCCTGAAACCACTGAAGCGACGTATTTAGACATTATTCACGGCAAAACATCTCGTTTGTTTGAATTGGCGACTGAAGGCGCTGCGATTCTTGCCAATCAACATCAATATCGTGAAGCACTCAGAAAATACGCAGGTCATTTCGGGAATGCATTTCAAATCATAGATGACATACTCGATTACACCTCTGACGCAGAAACACTTGGTAAAAATATTGGCGATGACTTAATGGAAGGTAAGCCAACACTGCCACTGATTGCTGCTCTACAAAAAACTTCTGGTGCAGAGCACGATATTATCCGTCGTAGCATCACTACAGGTGGGACTGAACATTTGGATCAAGTGATTCAGATTGTTCAAAACTCTGGTGCACTAGATTACTGTCGCGAACGTGCTGTTGAAGAAACTACAGCAGCTCGTGAGGCATTGTTACAACTGCCTGAAAGTATTTATCGTCAAGCGCTTGATAATTTGGCGCAATTAGCATTAGATCGAATCCAATAAACTTCAACTAAAAAAAATTTGCGTATGCATATAAACTTTAATGATCTTTTTAAACAAATGCAGGAGCAACTTGACCATAATCAAGCTGCTCCAGACGAAAACATACTCATTGAACTCGTTAATCGCATCCGTCCATCAGACAGTTATAACCTAGAAGAAATTAATCAAAAATTTCAGGCGTTGATACAAGCGTTATTAATTACGCCGACTGCAGCCACCACTTTTCAAGCCTATATCGTTCATCTGATCAATCGCTATAAACAAACCACTATTTATGCGGACAGTGGGATTCTTTCTCTAGATGGTTTTTGGAATCAGTTGGGTCAACGAATGGGAGCGCATGTTCTTCCCCTTTTGACCGATGAAACTGATTTAAAAGATTTAGTCTTCCGTGTCTTTCATTTACGTAGCGATAAATATTGGCTAGAAAATATTGAAGATCAGCAATGGATTCAGTTTTTTCAGATTGTCAATCAAAGTAATGGCAGCTTAGATGCAAAATTTGGCATCAAACGCGACATGATTAAAGCCATTACTGTTTTATCTTACCGTATCAGCGGTATTGGACTTTATCCTGAGTTTATTAATGCACAACCAGAACTGACTGAATATGAGTCACCTTTTTTGGTGCAGAATCGTGAAATCATTGAATTTATTGAGCTATACAAAAAACATTATAGTGAAGCTGATGATCTTACAGCTATGGTCGTACCCGACGCCAACCAAGCTTTGGTGATGATTGAGCAGTGTCGCGATGTTGTTTTAAAGATTCGTCGTGCTACGAAAAGAATTGGGGTAAGTTTAAGTCTCACTTATTTATTGTCTTTGCTTGAGCAATGTTTAGATCGTATTGAACTATTATTGAACTTATTGACTGAAACTGGAAAAGTTCAATACTTAGCACTAGCTGAGTTATGTCAAGATTTAGTTGCGGCTCACTATGAGGAGCGAAGTGTTCGAGAGCTTTTAAAAACAAACAGTGAATTAATCGCATTACAAGTCACTGAAAATGCCAGTAAAACAGGTGAACATTATGTAAGTACCAATAAAGCTGGTTTCTTCAGTATGTACAAATCAGCCGCAGGTGCAGGCGTCATTATCGCTATCATGGCGACCTTGAAGATTCTCACTGCGCGCATCGCCATGGCACCTATCATGCAAGCCTTCGCGTATAGCATGAACTATGCATTAGGTTTCATGTTAATCCATGTACTGCATTTTACGGTTGCGACCAAACAACCTGCTATGACTGCAGCTGCCCTAGCCGCGACAGTTCAACAAAAGAAAGGGTCTCGAACTGCACAAATCGCAGAACTTGCTGCACTGATTATCAATATTATCCGTACGCAGTTTGTCGCTATTCTCGGCAATATTTCCATTGCAATCCCGGTTGCAGCATTGATCACCATGATGTGGCCGTTGATTTTGGGTGAACAATTACTCAATCACAGTAAAGCAACATATTTACTTCATAGTTTAAATCCTTTTACATCCCTAGCAGTACCACATGCAGCTATTGCAGGTGTATGTCTATTTTTATCTGGTTTGATCGCAGGTTACTTCGACAACATGGCAGTGTATCGTAAAGTCGGACCTCGCTTAAAAGCACATCATCGCTTAAAAAACTGGCTAGGTGCTGACAGACTGGAAAAGTTTGCAAACTATATTGAACGTAATTTAGGAGCACTAGCCGGGAATTTCCTGTTCGGAATCATGCTAGGCAGCATGGGGACAATTGGTTTTATTCTTGGTCTGCCTTTAGATATTCGCCATATTGCCTTTGCTTCAGCAAACTTTATGCAGGGCCTATTGAGTATCAATGGCACGCCTGAAATAGGGCTCATTATTGTTTCATTCCTTGGTGTATTATTAATTGGTTTGACCAACTTATTTGTCAGCTTTAGTCTCACTATTATTGTGGCATTACGCGCACGACGTGTTCGTTTTGAACAATGGAAACCTCTGGCAAAATTAGTATTTACTCACTTTGTTACACGACCAATGGACTTTTTCTGGCCCCCAAAACAGCCTTTAGAGGTCGAAGATCCAATTTCACCAAAGAAATCTTCTCATTAGATATTTGTGTTATTTTTTGTGCTAAAAATAAGATGCACATTGTAATGAAATTACTATAAATTATGCTTTTACACTGACTTGAAAAAAAGTGTACTGGCGAGTACACTTTGACGCATTCATGCAATAAATGTATGCGACTATAATATAACTCAGGTTATTTTATATGCCTTACTTACTGATTTTAATAGGTTGTTTAGGAATAACGATAAGTAGTATAGGAATCTATATTCCAACGATACAACAGCTCGATCTCACTGCTGTTTCATGGATGAGTCAACACCGCTATCCCCTCATAGATGGAATTGCGGTTTTATTGTCTCATGTTGGCGGTTTACCGATCATGCTGATGTGCGTGGCGATTTTGACCTTACAGCAATGGCGATTAAAACAATATGCTAACTGTCTATTTATCTCACTTGGTCTCGTTGGTGGTGCCTGTCTTGGCTGGTTACTCAAATATGCTTTCGACCGACCTCGTCCAAATGCAATTTATCAAATCGTTGAAACTTATGGAGCCGCATTTCCAAGCGCACATAGTCTCTATGCAGCAGTGATTGCTGGTTTGATGATCATGATCTTTCGAAACCATCATCAAAGTAGAATCATTTTTGTCGCTGCCTGTATATGGTTTGTTGGCATGGGTTTTTCACGGGTTTATCTCGGTGCTCATTACCCGACAGATGTTGTTGCAGGTTGGAGTATTGCGTTGATATGGCTGACTATACTGTGGTTAGTCCTATCACAACGGATAGCAAAGCAAACAATTATTTTTAGAGAAAAATCTAACGAGGTGGAATAATGATGTCGGCAAAGCTTTGGGCCCCTGCCCTCACTGCTTGTGCTCTTGCAACAAGTATTGCACTTGTGGGTTGTAGCAAAGATCCAAAAGATGCAGAGCAAGCCGCTGCACAACAGCAAATGCCACCAACTGAAGTTGGTGTCATCGTTGCTCAACCACAAAGTGTTGAACAAACTGTCGAGCTTTCGGGTCGAACTTCAGCCTATCAAATTTCTGAAGTACGTCCGCAAGCAAGCGGTGTGATTTTAAAGCGTCTGTTTGCTGAAGGTAGTTTTGTGCGTGAAGGACAACCTCTGTACGAAATTGACGCAAATACCAACCGTGCGAACTTAGACAGTGCAAAAGCAGCCTTAGTTCGTCAAAAAGCCAATATCAATGCGCTTCAAGTTAAAGCTGACCGTTATCGCCAACTTGTCGGTATCAATGCTGTATCTAAGCAAGAATTTGATGATCTACAAGCACAAGTAAAATTGGCACAAGCAGATGTTGCAGCTTCAGAAGCAGCGGTGAAAAATGCGCAGATTAACTTAGGTTATTCTACTGTTCGTTCACCAATTTCAGGGCAATCAGGTCGCTCTAGTGTGACTGCAGGTGCATTAGTAACGGCTAATCAACCTGAAGCATTGGTGACAATCCAACAGCTTGATCCAATCTATGTTGATATCAACCAATCAAGTGCAGAGCTTCTTCGCTTACGTCAACAGTTGAGTCAAGGCAGCATCGACCGCAGCAACAATACTAAAGTTCGTTTAAAACTTGAAGATGGCAGCATTTACCCTATTGAAGGTAATCTTGCATTCTCTGATGCAAGTGTAAATCCAGAAACAGGGACAGTTACCCTTCGTGCTGTGTTCTCAAATCCGAACCAATTATTATTGCCAGGAATGTTCACTAATGCTCAAATTGTGCAAGGTGTAATTCCTAATGCGATTTTAGTGCCTCAAGCGGCTGTGACCCGTACACCAACAGGTCAAGCGACTGCGATGATCGTGAATGCGAAAGGTGCAGTTGAAGTACGTCCAATTGAGACAGCAGGTGTTCAAGGTAAAGATTGGATTGTGACCAAAGGTCTAAATACAGGTGACAAGGTCATTGTAGATGGTGTGGCGAAAGTTAAACCTGAACAACAAGTTGTAGCTAAACCTTACCAACCTCAAGCTGCAGCACCTCAAGCCGGCAAAGATGGTCAACAAGCAAAGCCAGCAGCTCAATCTGAACAAAAAGCTACTTCAAATGCATAAGGAGTAGACTGAATGGCTCACTTTTTTATCCATCGCCCAATTTTCGCTTGGGTGATTGCATTGGTCATCATGTTGGCGGGTATTTTATCCCTCACCAAGATGCCAATTGCCCAATACCCAACGATTGCACCACCAACGGTATCGATTTCTGCAACATATCCGGGTGCATCTGCTGAAACTGTTGAAAACACAGTAACGCAAATTATTGAACAACAAATGAATGGCTTGGATGGGTTGCGTTACATCTCATCTAACAGTGCGGGTAATGGACAAGCTTCCATTACACTAAACTTTGAACAAGGTATCGATCCTGATATTGCTCAGGTACAAGTTCAAAATAAACTTCAATCAGCGACTGCACTTTTGCCTGAAGACGTACAACGTCAAGGTTTAAAAGTTACCAAGTCTGGCGCAAGCTTCTTACAAGTTATTGCGTTTTATTCTGAGTCAGATGCATTAGATGCAAATGACATTAAAGACTATGTAAACTCAAATATCTCTGAACCACTTAGCCGTGTGACTGGTGTTGGTGAAGTGCAAGTATTTGGTGGTTCATATGCTATGCGAATTTGGATGGACCCATCCAAAATGGCCAACTTGCAAGTTACACCGAGTGATATTGCAAATGCATTAAGAACTCAGAATGCGCAAGTGGCGGTAGGTCAGTTAGGTGGTGCACCTTCTGTACAAGGTCAAGTTTTAAATGCGACTGTAACTGCTCAAAGTCTTTTACAAACACCTGAACAATTTTCAAATATTTTCCTTAAGAACTCACCGAATGGTGCACAAGTTCGTTTAGGTGATGTCGCTAAAATTGAATTAGGTGCAGACAACTATGCATTTGACTCTAAATTTAATGGTCAACCTGCAGGTGGTGTAGCGATTCGTTTGGCAACGGGTGCAAACGCATTAGATACAGCCCAAGCGATTGAAGATCGTTTAAAAGAATTACGTCCAAACTATCCAACAGGTATGGTGGACAAACTTGCTTTTGACACAACACCATTTATTGAGCTCTCAATTAAAAGTGTTGTGAAAACCTTAATTGAAGCGATTATCCTCGTATTCTTGGTCATGTTCTTGTTCCTACAAAACTGGCGTGCAACCATTATTCCAACAATGGCTGTTCCCGTGGTTGTATTGGGTACATTTGCCGTGATCAACATGTTCGGATTCTCGATCAACACATTAACCATGTTCGCTATGGTTCTCGCCATTGGTCTTTTGGTGGATGATGCGATTGTCGTCGTAGAAAACGTTGAACGTGTTATGGCAGAAGAGCATCTTGAGCCTGTGGAAGCGACTGAAAAGTCGATGGGACAGATCTCTGGTGCATTGATTGGTATTACCTCTGTCTTAACTGCAGTATTCGTACCTATGGCATTCATGGGGGGTACGACAGGTGTAATTTATCGTCAATTCTCTATCACACTCGTTACAGCAATGATCCTTTCATTGATTGTTGCATTAACCTTTACCCCTGCATTGTGTGCGACCATGTTGAAAAAACATGATGCCAACAAACCTCAAAGCAATAACATTTTTGCCCGTTTCTTCCGTTGGTTTAACAATGGTTTTGACAAAATTTCGGTGAAATATCAAAACGGCGTAAACCGTTTAACACATGCCAAGCTATTTGCAGGATTGGTTTATGGTGTTGTGATTGCTGTGATGGGTTGGTTGTTTGTCAACCTTCCTTCTTCATTCTTACCAGATGAAGACCAGGGTGTGGTGATGACTCTCGTTCAGCTACCACCAAATGCAACGCTTGAACGCACTGGTAAAACAATTGATCAAATGACAGGCTTCTTCCTCAATAACGAGAAAGAACATGTTGAATCTGTATTTAGTGTTGCTGGTTTCTCGTTCACGGGTATTGGTCAAAATGCGGGTCTTGCCTTCATTAAGTTGAAAGACTGGAAAGACCGTACCTCTCCTGAATCTCAGGTCGGTGCAATTATCCAACGTGGTATGGCACTGAATATGATTGTGAAAGATGCCAGCTATATCATGCCTCTTCAACTTCCAGCAATGCCGGAGTTGGGCGTGAGTGCAGGCTTTAACCTACAGTTAAAAGCAGCTGCAGGTCAAAGTCACGAGCAATTATTAGCAGCACGTAATGCTGTACTCGGCTTAGCTTCTCAAGATCAGCGTTTAACAGGTGTTCGTCCTAACGGACAAGAAGATACGCCTCAATATCGTGTCATCGTCGATCATGCTCAAGCAGGTGCTATGGGAGTCAGCATTGCTGAAATCAATAGTACGATGGGTATGGCATGGGGTGGTACATACATTAATGACTTCATCGATCGTGGTCGTGTGAAAAAAGTGTATGTCCAAGGTGAAGCGAGCTCTCGTATGATGCCTGAAGACTTAGACAAGTGGTATGTCCGCAATAACCAAGGTACGATGGTTCCATTCTCAGCGTTCGCAACAGGCGAATGGACTTATGGTTCACCACGTTTAGAGCGTTATAACGGCGTTTCTTCCATGAACATTACAGGCACTCCAGCTCCAGGTGTGAGTTCGGGTGATGCAATGGCAGCGGTTGAAGAAATCATTGCGAAGCTTCCTTCAATGGGCTTACAAGGCTTCGATTACGAATGGACTGGTTTATCTCTTGAAGAACGTGAGTCTGGCGCACAAGCACCATTCCTTTATGCTCTTTCGTTATTGATTGTCTTCCTCTGCTTGGCAGCCTTATATGAAAGTTGGTCTATCCCATTCTCTGTACTCATGGTTGTGCCATTGGGTATTGTTGGTGCACTTGCTTTAACATTCTTGGGAATGATTATTTTGAAAGATCCAAACCTTTCAAATAACATCTACTTCCAAGTGGCGATTATTGCCGTGATTGGTTTGTCCGCGAAGAATGCGATCTTGATTGTAGAATTTGCGAAAGAGCTTCAAGATCAAGGTGAAGAACTCTTCGAAGCAACCTTGCATGCCGCGAAAATGCGTTTACGTCCAATCATTATGACCACATTGGCTTTCGGTTTTGGTGTTCTTCCACTAGCTCTCGCTTCTGGCGCAGGTGCAGGAAGTCAACATTCCGTGGGTTATGGTGTACTTGGTGGTGTAATCAGCTCAACACTTTTAGGGATCTTCTTTATTCCAGTGTTCTATGTATGGATCCGAAGTATCTTTAAAACAAAACCAAAACAAAATAAACAGGAGCAAATTTCGTGATGCAAAACGTATGGTCTATTACAGGTCGTAGCATTGCGGTATCTGCAATTGCGCTTGCTTTGACAGCATGTCAAAGCATGCGTGGTCCAGAACCGGTCACTCAAGCCAATATTCCAGGAAGTTATCTTGGCAATGCTTCTGGTCCATCTATTGCGGAGCAAGGTTATAAGGATTTTTTTGTAGATCAACGCTTAATCCAAGTTTTGGATTTAGCCTTGGCAAATAACCGCGATCTTCGTAAAGCAACGCTAAATATCGAATTAGCACGTCAACAATTTCAAATCAGCCAAAACAATCAATTGCCTACGATTGGTGCAAGTGGTGGTGTTTTACGACAAGACACGATCAATTCGCCAAGCCCAGTAACAACCTATAATGTAGGTTTAGGTTTAACGGCTTATGAAATTGATTTTTGGGGTCGTGTTAGAAGTTTGAAAGACAATGCCCTAGACACTTATCTTTCAACTGCAAGCGCACGTGATGCCACTCAAATTGCCTTGATTAGCCAAACAGCTCAAGCTTGGTTGGCTTACTCATATGCGCAAGCGAATCTTAAGCTCGCTGAACAGACGCTGAAAGCTCAACTTGAATCTTACAATCTCAACAAAAAACGTTTTGATGTGGGAATCGACAGTGAAGTTCCGCTTCGTCAGGCTCAAGTTTCTGTTGAAACGGCACGTGGCGATGTTGCTGAATACAAGACTCAAATTGCACAAGCGGTTAATGCGTTAAACCTCCTTGTAGGTCAACCACTACCTGACAATTTATTGCCTAAAGAGAGAATCACACGTGTGACATCAACCACTGCTTTTGCGGCTGGTTTGCCAAGTGATCTACTCAACAACCGTCCAGATGTTAAAGCGGCTGAATATCAGCTGAGTGCGGCTGGTGCGAATATCGGTGCTGCAAAAGCGCGTTTATTCCCAACCATTAGCCTCACAGGTTCAGCAGGTTATGCATCAACAGACTTAAGTGATTTATTTAAGTCTGGCGCTTTTGTTTGGTCTGTTGGTCCTAGTCTAGATATTCCAATCTTTGACTGGGGTACACGTCGTGCCAATATTAAAGTCTCTGAAACACAGCAACAGATTGCATTGTCTGATTATGAAAAATCAATTCAATCTGCGTTCCGTGAAGTGAATGATGCTTTGGCAGTGCGTCAAAATATCGGTGAACGTTTAACTGCACAACGCCGTTTAGTTGATGCGACCAATACAACCTACAAACTCTCAAATGCCCGCTTCCGCGCTGGTATTGACAGTTTCTTAACTGTATTAGATGCGCAACGTACATCGTATAGTGCTGAGCAAGGTTTATTGCTGCTTGAACAAGCGAACCTTAACAACCAAATCGAGCTCTATAAATCACTCGGTGGTGGCTTAAAAACTAATACTACGGATCAAGTGATTTATCAGCCTTCAAGCTCAGATTTAAAATACGACAAGAAGTAATTTTTTGTTTAAACAAAGCTCACTTCGGTGGGCTTTTTTATTGTCCCAAATACTGATATTTTGTCATTAATTATCCTTTTTATAACGACTTCAATCACATGCTGTTAAGTAATTTAGAATCTGTACCTGGTCATCAAATTCAACAACAATTTGACGTGGTATATGGTAGTACCGTCAGAAGTAAACACGTTGGACGTGATTTACTCGCAGGACTTAAGAATATCGTCGGTGGAGAACTTACCGCATACACGGAATTACTTGAAGAGTCTCGTCAAGAAGCAATGAACCGTATGATTGATAAAGCGCGTGGCTTAGGGGCGAATGCGATTGTCGGAATTCGTTTCTCGACTTCCAATATTACCCAAGGTGCTTCCGAATTATTTGTTTATGGCACAGCTGTGTATGTCACACCGAATGCACCTAAAATTCCTGATCCATTCACCTCTTAAGGATTCGTTATGGATGGTATCATTTTTCAGGTGGTTATCTTTCTCATCCTATTTTGTATTGGATTTGGATTTGGTCGCTATAATGAACAAAAGCATCTTAAGCAACTTGATGAACAAGAAGTGCGCTTAGCTTATATCAAGTTAGATAGTCAGCGTTTTAAAACTTCTGAAAACCACGGACAAATGATCAGCAGTAATGTGGTGATTTCGCATGATTATTTTAAGTTTGTACTTGCGCAAATCCAAAATTTCTTTGGTGGACGCTTACGCAGTTATGAAAGTATTGTTGAACGTGCAAGACGTGAAGCTATCGTTAGACTTAAACTTGAAGCTGAAAAAATGGGCGCAACTGAAATCTTAGGATTAAGACTCAGCACCACAGATTTAGGTCTTCAAGGTGGAATGGTTGAAGTTTTCGCTTACGGAACTGCTATACAAAAGAGAGACTAAAAGTCTCTCTTTTTCTTACAGGTATGTAGTAGTCACTCAAGCCGTACACTTTACTTGAGGAGTCTTTAAATCCCTTATCACTCGCATGATCATTGAGATAGAAATGCAAACATATTTGATTAAATTTTTCTCATCGATATGCGCATGATCATTAAAGTTTACTTCACTTTCATTTTTCGGATCATTCGATACAGTATTGCTGGTGATAACCGTGAAATAAAAACGCCTAATTTTTCTTTTGCTCCACCCACGACAATATACTCATCCCCTTTCAATAATGCCTGTACGGTTTGTTTAGCAAATTCCTCTGCTTCTAAACCATTTTCAATGGCCTCATCTTGGTAACCTTGGGGCTTTCCTTCACCATTTAACGCGTTAAAGGACACATTGGTTTTCACAAATCCCGGGAAAATCACCGAGACACCCACACCATCTTGCGCAACTTCTGCACGTAAGCTATTCGCCCACATATGGATCGCACCTTTGGCTGCCGAATAAGTCGCACGATATTGTGTACCCAATAACCCAGCGACACTTGAGATAAAGGCAATTCGTCCTGACTTCTGTTGCTGAAAAGTCGGCAAAACCGTTTTGGTTAAAAAGACTTGAGAGAAATAATCGACTTCCATGATCGCACGTTCAGTTTGCATGGTCGTGTCTTTAATTAATGCACGTTGTGATAGACCTGCATTATTAATTAACCAATCAATACGTCCCTTTTGTTGGAGAACTTGTTCATAAGCATGCCGAACTTGGGATTCATCCGTGATATCCGCTTTAATGGAAATATGTCGTTCTGGGTGCGCCAGAGACTGTCTAACCGTTTCTAACTCTTCAAAACGACGAGCCGTCAAAATAACCTGTGCCCCTAAACTTGCACATTCAGCAGCCAACGCTTTACCAAGACCCGATGATGCGCCTGTAATCCACACCACTTTCTGATCAAGCTGTTCCAACTTTGCCATTCCCTTTATCCTTATGGTTTAAGCATTTAATTTTGCTTTTTGCTGTCCTTCATTATCAAGAAAAACCAAAAAATGGTCAAAGTACTTCACGATACTTTGTGCATCATGAATTTTGCTTAAATTTTCAAATCGCTTATAGCCCAATCCTGTGGTCAGACTGATCACACCATTTAAGGTTTTATCCACCACCATATTAAATTTCAGCATTTTTTTAGGTTCACGAATTAAGCTCGTAACACCTTGATCAACCACTTTAGTGAATGCTTTTAAGCCAGGGGCAACATATTGGTTTTGACCTTCACGCATACGTTCTGCACAGCCCAGTAGCTCATTCACAATAACTTTTTCAACTGGGTACGAAATATAGTATTTTCCATCTTGTTCATACATCAAACTTTGTACATGATTCACCATAGGCATTAAGCGATCATTACTAAAAAATGATACCGACCAAGGCATGTATTTCAAGATTGCATCTTGCACTTGTTTCAATACTTTTGCTGAGTCTTGATCCTTTGCATTAGAATCTTTGACCAGTGTGCCAAAGGCTTGATCAATAATCTCACAAGCAATTTTGGACAGATTATCTCCAAGAATTTTAGCTTGCGCTTCACGATCTCCTGCATTGAGTTTTTGGTGAATGGTTTGATATTGCTGATAAGTTTCAGGTTGTAAGCGCAAAGAAATAGTATAGGTCATGCTATTGTTATCCTTTATTGTCAGGCCGATTCCGCGAGTTGACGCTGGCTTTAGTGTTATTCAAAATCAATTACTGTTCGATTGTGTGTGATTTGAAACGAGAATGCATTTGCTTAACGTGCCTCTCCATGCATTTTTTTTGCTACAATAGATGCAATTTTTTATCTACTTTTGATCTGTTCGAACTATGACTGATTCAGCGCAAAATATTGCTACAACCTACGATCCGACCGAGATCGAGAAAAAATGGTACCAAACTTGGGAAGAACGCGGTTACTTTAAGCCGTCTGAAAAAGGCGAGTCTTTCTGTATCATGATTCCGCCACCAAACGTCACTGGTAGCTTGCACATGGGTCATGGTTTTAACAATGCCATCATGGATGCTTTGACACGTCATAAGCGTATGTCTGGCTTTAACACGCTTTGGCAACCGGGTACTGACCACGCAGGTATCGCAACGCAAATGGTTGTAGAGCGTCAGTTGGGTGCACAAGGCGTAGGTCGTCATGACTTGGGTCGTGAAAAGTTCATCGAAAAAGTATGGGAATGGAAAGAACAATCTGGCGGTAATATTACCCGTCAAATCCGTCGTTTAGGTTCTTCTGTAGATTGGTCTCGTGAACGTTTCACCATGGATGAAGGTTTATCAAACGCGGTAAAAGAAGTGTTTGTAAAACTGCATGAAGAAGGTTTGATTTACCGTGGTAAACGCCTTGTAAACTGGGATCCAAAATTACAAACTGCCCTTTCTGATTTAGAAGTTGAGTCTGATAAAGAAGAACAAGGTTCGCTTTGGCACTTCAAATATTTCTTTGAAGATAAGTCACTTCGCACGCACGATGGTAAAGATCACATTGTTGTGGCAACCACTCGCCCTGAAACTTTATTGGGTGATACAGCTGTTGCAGTTGCACTTGATGATGAACGTTATGCACACCTTGTAGGTCAAAACATCATCCTACCAATTACAGGTCGTGCTGTTCCTATCGTTAAAGATGAATATGTAGACAAAGAATTCGGTACAGGCTGTGTAAAAATCACCCCTGCGCATGACTTCAATGACTATGAAGTGGGTAAACGTTGCGAATTGCCAATTATCAACATCTTCAACAAAAATGCTGAAGTGTTGGCTGAGTTTGAATATATCGCAAAAGCGGGTGAGCAAATTTCTAAAACCATCCCTGCGCCTGCAGACTACATTGGTTTAGAGCGTTTTGAAGCACGTAAAAAGTTAGTTGAACAAGCGGAAACTGAAGGTTGGTTAGATCAAATTCAACCATATACATTGAAGCCACCTCGTGGTGACCGTTCAGGTGTAATTGTTGAGCCATTACTCACAGACCAATGGTATGTGAAGATTGCACCACTTGCGAAACCTGCAATTGAAGCGGTTCAAGACGGTCGTATTAAGTTTGTTCCTGAGCAATACAGCAATATGTACATGGCTTGGATGAACAACATTCAAGACTGGTGTATCTCACGTCAATTGTGGTGGGGTCACCGTATCCCTGCTTGGTACGATGCAGAAGGCAATGTATATGTAGGTCGTAACGAAGATGAAGTTCGTGCGAAAAACAACATCCCTGCAGATGTTCAACTAGATCAAGATGAAGACGTATTGGATACATGGTTCTCATCAGGTCTTTGGACATTCTCAACTTTAGGTTGGACAGGTGACGAAGCGAAAGATAAAGAAAACTATTTCTTAAATACCTTCCACCCGACTGATGTTCTTGTAACAGGTTTCGACATCATCTTCTTCTGGGTTGCTCGTATGATTATGCTTACGATGCACTTCATGAAAAATGAAGATGGTACGCCTCAAGTGCCGTTCAAAACTGTGTATGTACACGGTTTGGTACGTGATGGCGAAGGTCAGAAAATGTCTAAATCTAAGGGTAACGTACTTGACCCATTAGACTTGATTGACGGTGTTGACCTTGAAACGTTAGTACAAAAACGTACGACTGGTTTGATGAACCCGAAACAGGCGTCGAAGATTGAGAAATCAACACGTAAAGAATTCCCAGAAGGTATTCAATCTTACGGTACTGACGCGGTTCGTTTCACGTTCTGTGCGCTTGCGAACACTGGCCGTGACATTAAGTTCGACATGAAACGTGTTGAAGGTTACCGTAACTTTGCCAACAAAATCTGGAACGCTACTCGTTTCGTGATGATGAACTGCGAAGAGCAAGTGATTGGTCAGGAAGTGCGTCAGGACCTTTGGGAATTGCCTGAACAGTGGATCGTAAGCCGTCTACAAAAGGCGGAACAAGCGGTGCAAACAGCATTTGCAACATACCGTTTAGATTTGGCTGCACAAGCGATTTACGAGTTCATTTGGAATGAATACTGTGACTGGTATGTAGAGCTGACTAAGCCTGTTCTGAATGACGAAAATGTATCGGTTGAGCGTAAAGCTGAAGTACGTCGTGTTCTTCTTTCTGTGATGGAAGCGTCTTTACGTTTGGCTCATCCGTTGATGCCGTACCTAACAGAAGAAATCTGGCAAACACTTGCGCCGAAACTGAACATTTCTGGCGAAACCATTATGTTGGCGCAGTACCCTGTTGCTGAACAAGCATTGATTAATGAACAAGCTGAAGCAGATATGCAGTGGCTGCAAGGTTTGATTGGTGCTGTACGTAACATTCGTGGTGAAATGGGTCTAGGTAATGCTCGCTTGTTGCCTGTACTACTTCAAAACACCACTGATGCTGAAAAAGCACAAATCGCACGTATTGAACCATTGTTTAAAGCATTGGCAAAAGTTGAAAGCATTACATTCTTAGCTGATGCTGAACAACCGCCATTGTCTTCTTCATCTGTCGTGGGTCATGTGTCTGTATTCGTTCCAATGAAGGGTTTAATTGACCCTAAAGCGGAATTGGCTCGTCTACAAAAAGACTTAGACAAGGTTCAAAAACAGCACGACCAAATTGCCACTAAACTTGGCAATGAAGGTTTTGTGGCAAAAGCACCTGCTGCTGTGGTTGAAGGTGAGAAAGTAAAACTTGCTGAGTTTGCTGATCAGTTAGCGAAAATTAAAGCGAATATGGAGCAAATTGCAGCGCTTTAAGGTGTTGTTAATTTAATCTAATTTGTGTATAAAGGGCTGATTATTCAGCCCTTTATTATTAATATATGAAATACTTAATGCAAATCAGTGGAGAGATTCCACATTTAAAAATTGAAGCTATTAATATTCCTTTATACGGACGAAATTTAATTATTACAGGTAAAAATGGAAGCGGAAAAACTAGTTTTTTAACTTTATTAGAAGAAAAAATTTTATTACATCTTGATAAAAAAGGACACTTAACAGATTCTCAGATATCACATATTAAGCATTATGAATCCCAAAAAGAACAGTACCCCAAGGGCAGTGCTGAATATTCACAAGCTGAACATCAATTAAATTATTTATATGAGCAGCGTGAAAAAATTAAGGGTGGCCTACAACTTTCTTTCGACAACGAGCTTCAACTATTAGCATCCTATGATGAACTTAAAGCTATTTTTGTACCTTTCAAAGCAATGCGAATGTCAAAAATATCAAATACTACTCAAACCTCCTCTATTGAGTATGAAAAGAAAAGCGCAATTCAAACAATAAAAAATAAAAGCATTATTAGATCTCTTTCATAAATCAAAAAACGATCTTCTTTTTGGTTGATATTTGCACTCCGGATTTCTTAACATTCGTGCATAATCTGC
>NZ_JBWYIP010000009.1:0-154320 GCF_056783825.1 Acinetobacter sp. 24-47-39 | reverse complement strand
ACCAATTTGATGGCGGTGCCGGCAGTAACAACAACGACACCGATTCAGCTTGGGTCGATGTACTGACCCCATGGGCAGGCGAAGGCTATGGCGCACGCTTCCTTCCTCGAATCAATGAAATCGTGGTTATCGACTTCTTTGACGGCAACATCGACCGTCCCTTTGTGGTGGGCCGCCTACATGAAGCCCAACGCAGCCCAACCCGATTCGACAGTCAAGGCCAACTGCCGGACACCAAAAAACTCGCAGGGATTAAAAGTAAAGAAGTCCAAGGCGAAGGTTATGGACAACTCCGCTTTGATGACACCACAGGACAAATTTCCACTCAACTGCAAAACACCCACGGGGCGAGCCAACTTAACCTAGGGAATCTCAGTCATCCCAAAGCAACCGCAGAAAGTGAAGGACGAGGCGAAGGCTTCGAACTCAGAACTGACCAATGGGGTGCAGTACGAGCGGGCGAAGGCATACTCATCTCCACCTACAAACAAGAACAAGCCAAAGCAAACCATTTAGATGCAAGTGAAGCTAAACAACAACTCGAAAGTAGCTTAAACAACGCCAAAGCCTTAAGTGAAGTGGCAAAAAATCAACAAACTGATCCACTCAGCTTACTCGAAAACCTACAGGGCTATCTCAAGAACTTAGAGAGCGAAGACCAAAGCAAAGCCGCAGCTTTCAAACAAGCGATCATGCTCTTGGCTTCACCAAGTTCAATTGCAATAGAAAGTAACGAAGACATCCACCTCAGTGCAGATGGGCAGATCAACCAGATTGCACAAGGAAGCGTTAACACCAGCACCCAAGACAGCATCCTCAGTCATGCCAGTAAAAAGATCAGCTTATTTGCCGCTCAAGAAGGAGCACGACTGTATGCAGGGAAAGGCAAGATCGAGATTCAAGCTCAAGGGGATGGTGCTGATCTGATTGCCAGAAAGGGTGTGCAGATTATTTCCACGGAAGATACGATTTATATCACCAGTCCGAATGAAATTAATCTAACTGCAGGCGGCTCTCAAGTGAAACTAAATAGTTCTGGGATATTACCAACCACGGGCGGGAAGTTTGAAGCGAAGGCGGGGCAACATAAGTTTATTGGAGGTGAGAAAGTCAATACACGACAGCCTGAATTAGCTTTACTACCTGATTATTATCTAACCTATATTGCAAAAAATGCCGTAGGTAAACCTATAAAAAATCGTAAGTATGTAATTACTTTGCCAAGTGGTGAGGAAATAGCAGGTAAAACTAATGATCAGGGTAGAACGAAAAAAATTGTTACAAAAGGACCACAGCAAGTGTCTATTACACTTGAGGATTTACCAGAAGAAAATAATAGCTATCAAATCTTAAGAGAAAATACAAATGAGTAAAATAAGATTAAAATTATTTATTAAAGAGTTACCGACTGGTAAGGTTACAAATATTTCAAATACAAATTATATAATTACTAAATATGATCAGAGTATAAATGATTTTGAAAAAGAAAAACAAAATTCTATTTTTGGTATACCTACACTAGCTAATATTGAGAAAGCTGAACATAATGTTAAAGAGTTTAATAAATATATATTAGATCAAAAAATAAAATTAGGTAACCCAAAAAATATATTTCCTGATAGAAAAGAGATTATTTCTCATTATAAAAGTAGATCTTCAAAGACAAATAATGATGGCTATACAGAAATTATTGATTTACCCATAGGTAAGTATGCAATATGGTTATCACGAAATGGTCAAACTAATAAGATTTCACGGATTAAACAAAACTCTGATATTTTATTGCATGGTTTTGAAATCACTAAAAATGTTAATTCATTAATAAGTTTAGATATTCAAGTGAAGCAGTACTATTGCTATAAGCTTATCGATGCAAATACTCAAAAACCATTATCAAATGTAGAATTTGATTTATATACATTGGAAAATAACAAACCTAAAAAAATTTCTAGAAGTGATATAAAAATTAAAAAGACAAATATTAAGGGGTTAACTCCTGTTATTTATACCATTAAAGGTGAGGTGATTTTTGTAAAATTTAAAAAGGGGGAGATTGAAAAACAAGTGGAATTAGATTCGATTACGCCATATTTTTCATTTTCAACAAATAATTATCAAACTATAAAATGGCCTGCTGTTAAAGCTCAAACTGAAAAACCTGCTGATACAAAAGCAAATTTGCAACAATCTACAAAATTACCGTTTCTATTTGATTTGTTAAACTGTGAAGTATGTGTTTTAGATCCTCAAAATTTTGCAAAGTTTGAGAAAGAAAGTTCGGAATTGGAGACTGTTATATATAATTCAGTCGAGCTTAAAGAAAGAAGAGCTTTATTGCTAGAGAACCGTGAAGCAAATCAAGCAGAGATTGCGAAATTAGATAAAGAGATAGATGAAGTAGATAAAAAAATACAAACTCATTTAAATACAAATTATAAAGCCAAAAATGATTTGGTGGAATTATTTGTTGCTACGTCGCATTCCGTTAAAGATTCTAATCGAGTTCAATCGGGCTTTAAACGCAAATATCTGAGAATGTCTCGTTACCAAAAATACAAGCTTGAACGTCTTAACAAAGCTAATTTTAAAATAGATAAATTGACCCAAGGACTTCAAGATTCTGTTAAGAATAAGAAAATCACGCCAGAATTACAAAAGGCTGGATTTGAAGAACTTAAGAAAGTGAATTTAGATCTGGTTAAATATGAATGGTTTAAAAAAGATGGGTATGCAGATTGGCCAAATGGTGTAGGTGGCGCTTTCTATGAGAATATTCAACATTCCGATTCGTTTGATACAACTAGGGATGCGCAATGGTTAAGAGCAGTAGGTGGCGCATCTGCATCAGGTAGTGCTAATTGGAATCCTCTAAAAGGAGAGATTGGAGTTAAAGTTAATGCAACTGCACAAGGAAAGCTTGTACTAGTTGAAAAAGCCTTCAAAGCTAATTTATGTATTCCCAGTCGAGCAGGATTTAGTCTTAAATATAGAGATATTTATTTGGGAGCGATGAGATCTATAATTAGTGGTGAAGTAAGTGCCTTTGTAGGTGCTAAGGCTGCTTTGGGAATTGGTCTTAATTTAGGTTTCAGTTTAGCAGGTGAACCTGAGCTTTCTGCAGATGGGAACATAGAGCATAATTCAAGTTCATTATCAGAAAACTATGATAATAGGAATAAACGCCCGACTTTTGTTGTTGCTAAAGAAGGGGAAGAAGTTAAATCACAGAAAGGTGTGAATGCTAATGCTAAAGCAGGAATAGATGTATTTGCTGGTGCAGAGGGAGGGATAAAAGTTGGAGTAGGCCTAGAATGGCTGTCACCAGAATCCAAAAAATTTGAAAATATTGCGTCTGTAACACCAAAATTAACTGGTCAGATTGGTGGTGGCGCAGGATATAATTTTGAAATTTATTTTAGAGATGGGCAATTTCGAGTTAAAGCTAAAGCCTCACTTTGTGCAGGCGTTGGAGCTAAAGGGGAAATTGAACTAACTGTCGGTGCAAATACGTTAGTTCAATTCAATAAATGTTTAAATTATCAACTAATTCAAAATGGGACTAAATTATTACCTTATATTGCTGAAGATGCATTTACTTATTGGAAGGAAATTCAGCTGGTAACAATTATTGAGGGTATAAAACTTGCGTACCATACAGTTGAACAAATTGAAGAAATGTATATCACTTTATCTAATAAGTTCAAAAAATCGAGAGAGATAAAAGAACTTGCTATAAGAATTAATAATAGTTCTAACTTTTTACTTTATGCGACACCTGAAGCAAAAGGTATTTTGTTATTTGCATTAATGAATGACGAGACTTTTTCAAATCTATTCGATCGGCCAAAAATAGACGTAAATAATATAGAACTGCATTTCATGCCTGAGCGGAAAAAAGCGATTATAACAATTTTTAAATCTATTGTGACTAAATCAGCTTGGGATAATACATTGCAACATATGACTCCTAATGGTGCGAAGTCTAAAGAGTCAATTGCTTGGATGGAGTCTCGAGTTATCTTCTTTCTCAATAATGGTAGAATGTTAGCCAACCAGTATGAGGTAAATGATGCAATTAGTGAAGGTCGATCATGTATATCCCCACCAAAAACAGGCAATTCACTCTTAGATGAGTATATTCGACTCAGATGCTCGTTAATAGAAAAATATCCATTAGGTGCAGCAATTGTAACTCTAGATAGCCCAGAATATAACTTAATTGCTTTTGAAAGTGATAATTCTGGTAGTGACAATGATTTACTAATAGCTTCAGATATAGAAATGTTTGATGATTTAGAAAATGATAATCCTCATCAATCTTATAACGCTTAATTTCATGAGATTCTAAATTTAAATTAGGAAATTAGAATCTCATTAAAAATTTAAGCTGTGCATCTAAATGAAAAAGATTTACTTGCATCGCGGATTTTACCATCAGTGCCTTCACTTACAGCTTTAGGATCAGCTTTTTTCCTAACTATGTTGATACCCTCTCCATGTTTTGCATTATCACCTCCTTGAGCCGCTGAACTTCTTACAGATTTAAATTGTCCAAATTTAGGTCCTTTAGGGTTATTTATCTCGGATGTTTTATAATAATCTTCATCATACCAATCGAGGACCCATTCTTTATTATTAGTGACCATATCATAGAAACCTAAAGGATTAGGTGGAGTTTCTCCTAATACAGGCAGGTGACTAAAGTTATGATATCCATATTTCTCACCAATTTCTCTATATTGAGAAAAGCTGAAAACATTAACGCCATTTTCTATATTGCCATTGTTGGTTGCATAGGCAACATATTGCCCTTTATTACGAGCTGCATATTCCCATTGTGCTTCAGTTGGCAAATTCATTTTTTTCCCTATTTGTTTACCTAACCATATACAATAATTTTGACTTTGTTGCCAATTGGCACCAGCTGGCAATTTATCGAATACTGCTTTAGGATAATCGTCTAAATATTCTGGATGAGTAATGTTATTTGCATCTAGATAAATTAAAAAATCAGCTAATGTAATTTTATTATTAGTCATTTCAAATGAATCAAGTATTACCTTGTGAGGAGGCTTATTATCATCATCAGGAGTAAAAGGTAGTTTTTGTTCGTGAGGATCTAAAGTATTTCCTTTTGGATTTTTTAAAGCTGCACTATTTGGAACAGTTTTTTCAAGTTCAGGAGTAACAAGTCCGAAGTCTCCCATGAGATATTCGCCACCTTCAACAAAAATCATATTCTTTTTAGTTTTTTCAACTAGCTGATCAATTCTCTTTTGTAAAACAGGGTCTTGTTTAGAACTTACAGAATGTTTTGATGTTGGCTCTGAAATTGCTGATTCAGTCTTAGATTTTGCACAAGCAGTCAGAGCAATTGTAGAACATAAAAGAGCAACTAAATTTTGTTTGATCATCTTATTATTCAGCAAATTAAAGAAATTATATTAGATATCATAATAAAAGTATAAAAATAGAGAAAGTTCGGTTTTGTAATATTGTGATGATCAAATTTTTGGTATTTGTAGTTTGAAAGACAACTTGAAAATAGATCAGTTTAAAAAAAGCCCTTGCGGGCTTTTTTACTTGAAATCACGGTAACTGCTGAATCGGACTGCCACCCAATGCTTGCAGTAACATCACATAAGCATTGTACTGAGTCTGTTTGGCTTGAACCAAACTCAAACGTGCTTCACGAGTAGTGCGCTGGGCATCGATCAAGTTCTTCAGCGCAATCGCACCATTCTTATAACGCACTTGCGTGAGTTGTTCCGTTTTCTCAGCGAGTTGAACATTACGTTCTTGTAAAGCGACTTGTTTGTCTATTTCATTGCGTGCAGATAACGCATTTTCAACATCGGCAAAAGCTTTGTATAAGGTCTGACGGTATTGAATAATTGACTTTTCATAATCCAATTCGTTCACACGTAAATCACGTTTCATATCATTCCATTGCAAGAAGGGTAGTGTAAGACCCGCACCCAATATTGCAGCAGGATTAGACAGCACATTACTCAGCGAAGTGCTTGAGCCTCCAGTAGCTATACTACCCGTTAAATTAATCGAAGGGTAATAACTGGCTTTATTCGCATCTTTATTGGCAAGCGCTTTGCGTAAACGTAACTCGGCTGCTTGCAAGTCAGGACGGCGCGATAAAAGCTCCGCTGGTAAGCCCGATTGAATTTGCGGTAGGGCAGAAAGTGGTAAGCGCTGTGGCTCCGCGATATTCAACTGTTGCACAGGTTGATTGAGCAATACCGCAAGAGCAGTTCGAGTTTCAATTTTTTGCTGTTCGATCTGGCTTAACGTAGCTTTTTGACTTTGAACCGCTTGTTCAGCTGACGTTAAATCAAGACCTGATACCGCCCCAGCCCGATACTGTGTTTGCACTAATTCAGAAGTTTTCTGCGTACTCGCCAAGTTTTGTTGAGCCACAGATAGGCGTTCATTGAGATATCCCAATTGCCAATACAATTGTGCAGTTGTCGCAATCAGGCTTTGTGCAGTGGCTTGTAAATCTTGCTCAGTCGCAAGCGCTTCCCATCGAGATGCTTCAGTTTGATTGGCCAATTTACCGAACAAGTCTAGCTCATAGCTTAAGCCGGGATAGTTCAGTGAAATACCATTTGAAGAATCACCATCACCATCTAAACTAAAACGATGACCGACCGATGCACCTGCATTGCCAATACGCACACCTTGCTGACTTTCAGATTGCTTGGCTTGAAGGCGTGCTTGTTGCAAATTAATCCCTGCAACAGCTAAATCGGTATTTCGTGCAATCACTTGTTCAACCAATTGATTGAGTTGTGCATCACCAAATAATGTCCACCATTGATCATGATAAGCCTGTTGGTGGATATTTTGGCTGAGTTGTTGGCTGTTTTGAAAGCCCTGTGGAATATTGACTGCAGGAGCTTGATAAGGCGTTTTCACTACAGCCGCACAGCCGACTAAAGAGCCTGTTAATGCTAAGGTCATGAACAGTTTATGAAGTTGATTACGCATAGTTATACCTTATTATTCTCTTGACAGTGCATCGACAGGATTTAAACGAGCAGCATTTCGTGCTGGGATAAAACCGAATACGATCCCGATTAAACTTGAACAAACGAATGCAGCTATTATTGATGTGGTTGAATACGCCATTTGGAACGTGCCACCAGCAAAGTGTGTAATCAGCTGACCAATTCCCAGTGATAACAACACTCCAAGGATACCGCCTAAAATACAGACCAATACGGCTTCAATCAGGAATTGTTGCAAAATATCGCTCTGTCGAGCACCCACGGCCATTCGCACACCAATTTCTTGCGTTCGTTCAGTGACAGACACCAACATAATGTTCATGACACCGATACCACCAACGACCAAAGAAATCACAGCAATCGCAGAAATAAGTAAAGTCATTGTAGCGGTAGTTTGCTGGATGGTTTCACGAATACTGTCCGCATTTTGTGTGAAGACATCTTGAGCACCATGACGCTGAACGAGTAAATTCAAGATTGCATTTTCAGCAGCTGTGCTTGAATATTCATCTTTTACACGAACGATGATGCTTCTCACATTCGACTGTCCAAGCATTCGACTCATGACGGTTGAGTAAGGGAGATAGACATTGAGACTATCTGAATTACCCATTGCACCTTGTTGAGCATCTACGATACCAATAATACGACTAGGTACACTGCCCAATAGAATTACTTGACCAATAGGATCCGTACCATCGCTAAAGAATGTCTTTTGGGTATTGGTATCAATCACAACATCTTGGGCTTGTTCAGTAACACTATGTTTGTCAAATGGTTGACCTGATTTAAATGTTAAACCACGCACATAGAAAAAGTCTTCACTCACGCCATTGACTGTCGTGGATGCCTCTACATCTTTATATCTTCCCGTGACAGAACTATTGACTGAAGGACTGACTCCATCGACATAAGGCTGTTCCGCTAATGCATCCGCATCAGCAGGGATTAAGGTCTTGGCCTGAGAAGATCGGGAGTTATCACCAAAACCACGTCCTTGGTAGACCGTAATGGTATTGGTCCCCAAACTACTAATATTTTCTAAAATTTGTTTTTGTGATCCATTACCAAGTGCGACAACCGAAACGACAGATGCGATCCCGATAATGATTCCGAGCATAGTCAAAAAAGTACGCATTCGATGAGCATTCATGGCCAGAAGTGCCATGCGGAAAGCTTCACCTAAACGGTCTAAAGCTGAACGCCAAGACGATGTTTTCTTTTGCTCAGCACGAATCAATTCTTCACGTTCAAAGCCATCATCAATCTCAGGAACATTGGGTTCATCTGAAATAATATTACCGTCTGAAATCTCAATAATACGAGTCGCATTTTTGGCAACATTGTGATCATGAGTGACGAGAATGATGGTATGACCTTTGGCATTCAGTTCGCGTAAAATACGCATCACTTCAATACCGCTGTTTTTATCTAATGCACCCGTAGGCTCATCGGCGAGAATAACATCACCGCCATTCATCAATGCGCGAGCAATCGAAACACGCTGTTGCTGACCACCTGAAAGTTGACTTGGGCGGTTTTGGGTTTTTTCACCTAGACCTAAATCGGACAAAAGTTGAACCGCACGATCATGGCGTTCAGAAGCATCAGCGCCGGCATAGATCGCAGGGACTTCGACATTACCAGCTGCATTTAAGTCACCAAGTAAATGGTAGCGCTGGAAGATGAATCCGAAATATTCACGGCGTAATTGAGCAAGTTCATCAGGTTCTAGCTCACGTGTTTCGCGGCCCTTAACCTTGTAGCTACCATTGGTCGGTTTATCTAAACATCCTAAGATGTTCATCAGTGTTGATTTTCCTGAGCCTGATTGACCTACAATGGCAACCAATTCTCCAGGATAAATCTCAAGATTTACCCCTTTTAGAATTTGCACAGTAGATTCACCAGCAGGGAATTCACGGGTCAGGTTTTTGACCTCGAGTAGAGGTGTTCTCGTCTGACTCATAATTACATTCTCATTGGACCAGCGCCACCACGTGCGCCACGTTTAGCTGAGTCATTTGATGAATCAGAGCCATCCGCAATTACAACTTTATCGCCTAATTTTAAGCCGCGTAAAACTTGCGCTGTTGCACGGTTATTTAGACCGATAAGAACAGGGGTCGGTTTGGCTGTGCCATCTGCTTGAAGTACGCGTACCATAGCCATGGAAGCTTTACCTTGATCGACTAATTTCTTTTCCTCAGCGGTTAATTCTAAACGCTTAGGACGATCAGCTGATGAACGTTCGGCACGCCCTTCACCACGAGCTTGTTCATTACGTTCTTGTGCATTGGAACCCGCATTTGCACCACGCTGGCGAGCAGGACGATTAGAGCTTTGAACAGCAGAAGATGGAATAGTCAGTGCATTCTTTACTTCATCTAACACGATATAAACTTGAGCAGTCATATCAATACGCAATTTTCCATCTTCATTAGGAACATCGAATAGAGCGTTGTAATACACAGCTGTGCTTGATGAAGATGAATTTGAGTTGTTGGTTTCTGTATTGATTGAGTTAGGTGCAGGTTCAACTTGACGCAGTGTTGCGTAATGCTTTTTCTCGCTATTACCTAAAGTAGTGAAATAAACAGTTTGACCTTCCTCAACACGCATAACATCTGCTTCAGAAATTTCAGCCTTAACCGTCATGGTGTCAAGTTTTGCTAATTTCACGATGGTTGGCGCGCTTTGATTCGCGTTCACTGTTTGACCTTCTTCAGTCACAATTGCCACAATTGTGCCATCCATCGGAGCAACGATACGGGTATAGCCTAAATCTTCTTTGGTCGTCGCCAGTGACAATCGAGATTGCTCGATTTGAGCATTCATCGCGACGATATCGGCTTGAGCAGTTTTATAACTTGCTAATGCGGACTCATATTCGGCACGAGAAGTTGCATCTTGGGCATACATGGCTTTTTGGCGATTATATTCCGCCTCAACTTTAGTCAGATTTGCTTGTTTGACTGCCAATTGAGCCAACTGATTTTTAATGCTGGCTTCAGCTGTTTTTAGATCATTTTCCTGACGAACGGAGTCGATTTGAGCAATCAGTTGACCTTGTTTGACTTGGTCGCCCAATTGCACATACATTTTTTTCACCTGACCTGAAACCTGTGCACCAACGCTAACCATTTTGGTCGCTTCTAATACACCTGTTGCAAGGACAGAGTTTTCAATATCACCACGTGTCACTTCAGCGGTAATAAACTGAGGTTGCTCATCTTTAGGTTTAAAGAAATACCAAGCTAAAGCGATAGCTGCAATCGTAATGATCGCGATGATAATCAATTTCGTTGGTTTTATTTTTTGCATGGCGATATTGAAAAATGACGGAAATTAAGCGAATTATAATGATGAAATAAGGATAAAAAGTGTATTTTTCTTAAATAAAATCAATAATCATTTTTATAGTTATAAATAGACCTTGCTCGTTAACTAAGCAAACAAGGTTTTTCCACATAATTCAGCAATGGCTTGTTGCATGAGGTGTTCTGGATTTTCATTATTTTTGCCTTTGATGGCAGCATCGATTCTTAATAGCAATTGTGGCCATGTGAGAAATTGCTTGGGATTAAGACGTCTCAAGGCTTGTTGATAAAGACTGACTTTGGTTTTCCAGATGCCGAGTTGTAATGCATTTTGTGGTTGCTCAAAAAGTTGCATCAGTAAGCGCATTTCTTTGCTTACCGTCCATAATACTAAACTGTGTGGTTCGCCAGCTTCGACTAAATATTGGTATATTTTGATCGCTTGACTTAGGTTGCCTGAAATTAATGCATCGCTTAAGTCAAAAGTGGTATAGCGTGATTGATCTTGTAAGCATTCGAGCAAATGTTGCATTTCAAGATGCTGTACATCGGGGAACGTGTCTGCCAGACGCATTAAGCTGTTTTTAGCAGCCAATAAATTATGTTCGTGGTGGACTTCGAGCCATTGCCATGCATCTTGGCTCAGTTGAATCCCAATTTTATCAGCTTCTATGCTGAGTATACGCTGACGATCTTGCGCATAAGTTGCTGTAAGAGGAACCAAGACGCCATTGGCTTCAATCGTTTGAAAAAACGCCGACTTTAAGCTACTGCTATCTTGCTTAGGCATAATGATCAACAACAAGTTGTGTTCATTATGCTGGATATAATGCTTGAGTAACTTTAACGCATTGGCATCTGGCTTAATGTTGCCATGGACCTCTACTGCGAGATTTTGTGAAAAAAGAGAAAGGCTGTTGAGTGCATTAAATACATTTTTCCAATCAGCAACGCTTTGGATGTCATAGCGTTCTCTTTCCACGTGATTGATGATCCAACTTTGACGGAAAGCATCTAAAAGATTTTGCTCAAGTAAAGGTTCTTGACCATATAATACCCATGCACCACGTGCTTCGTTTACACGTTTTAATGCTTGTAGATAATCTAACTTCATTCTGAGTTACGGATTTTCAGAGGCAGTAGGTTCAAAAGTTTGTTGCACAGGTAACAGTACATTTGCTTCTGCTTTTGGCAGACGGTTTGCAGCAATTTGACGAGAGATCTGTTGAGCGACATCGTCAATTAAGATTTCACTGAGATATTTATTTTGTTGATCATCTGTGTTCACGGTTGCAACGTTATATTGATATGTACGTGTCGCAGTTAAAGTTCGAGGTTTTGTCACCAAGTTACCTTGACGATCTTCGATTTGGAAAGTCACAGAAAGTCTGAGTAGAACTTCAATGAGTTTGCCGTTGAGCTCATGGCGAATTGGTTTATAGTCAATGATACGCAATACATATGCATCGTTAGAGTTACTTAGTTGCACACCTGCAGCAGTGAGATAAACACTGAGTTTACGCTCTAAATCAGAAGTATTGGCAGGGAGTGCTAATTCAAGCTTTGTATAAGCCAGTGGCGTTGAAGTTGGATTGGTCCCTTTTAGATGAAATCCACAGCCGACCATAGTTGCGCTTAAGCCTAAAGTTAGAACAGCAATAGCTAAACGTTTGCTCAAATGCATTGTAGATCCTCTGTGTATTTCCTGAGACTCAGGATAAATTTTGAATATTCTGATTGTATGTGCAAAGCCCGTTGACTGGCAACGGGCTTTGTTTGGGAATTGTGAAATCCTTATATTCCCCTCTTTTTAAAAGAGGTGAGAAGCAATGCTTCGCAATGGAAATTAAATCCCTCCAAAGCTCCCTTTCTTGCGCTTTGATCTAAAGCTGTGCTTTATATCTTACTCAGGGAGGCTTTAAGGTTCTTAAACCACCAAATTCACTAATTTATTCGGAACAACGATTTCTTTCTTGGTTGGACCTGTTAAGAATTGTTGTACTTCAGGCAATGCTTTTGCTTGCGCCAGAATGTCATCTTTCGATGCATCTACAGACACTTCAAGTTTGCCACGAAGCTTACCGTTCACTTGAACCACAATGGTTTGTGTATTACGTGTTAATGCAGATTCATCCACTTGAGGGAATAATGTTGCATTTAACTCGATACCAAACTGCGCCAATAACGTTTCACTTAAATGCGGTGCAAATGGAGCAAGTAAAGTTAAAAGCGTCGTAATCGATTCACGTGCAACAGCAACATCGTTATCATCTTTCGCTTCAAACTTATTGTTTGCATTCAGAAGTTCCATCATCGCTGCAATCGCAGTGTTAAATGCATGACGACGTTCGATGTCATCACCCACTTTTTGGATGGTTTCGTGAGTCTTACGACGTAAGTCTTGAGCCGCAGTTGAAAGCGCAGCTTTATCAATCGCTGATGCAGTATTACCTTGTTCAAGGAAACCAGTTGCCAAGCGCCATACACGTTTTAAGAAACGGTTAGCACCTTCTACACCTGCATCAGACCATTCTAAAGATTGATCTGGTGGCGCAGCAAACATCATAAATACACGTGCCGTATCTGCGCCGTATTGGTCAATAATAGATTGTGGGTCGATACCGTTATTTTTCGATTTCGACATTTTTTCTTGACCGCCAACGATAACGTCTTGACCATCACCTTTGTATTTTGCAGATGTGATACGACCTTTTTCATCACGCTCAAGTTCGATATCCGCAGGGTTGAACCACGTTTTCTTACCTGATTCAGATTCGCGGTAATAGGTATCAGCAAGTACCATACCTTGCGTTAACAAGTTGGTGAATGGTTCGTTACCTTGTACTACACCTTCATCACGCATCAATTTGTGGAAGAAACGTGCATATAACAAATGCAGAATCGCGTGTTCAACACCACCGATGTATTGGTTTACAGGAAGCCAAGTTTGTCCCGCTTCAGGTTTAACCATACCACCAGTAAAGTCAGGCGATGCGTAACGAGCATAGTACCAAGATGATTCTACAAATGTATCAAGTGTATCTGTTTCACGACGTGCATCGCCGTTACAGCTTGGACATTTCGTTTCATAGAACTCAGGCATCTTGTTGAGAGGGTTACCTGAACCATCTGGTACAACGTCAGTTGGAAGTACAACAGGAAGTTGGTCTTCAGGTACTGGCACTTGACCACATGTTGGGCAGTTGATCATTGGAATCGGACAACCCCAATAACGCTGACGAGATACACCCCAGTCACGTAAACGGAATTGAACTTTTACATTTGCAAGACCTTGTGGTTCTAATTTTGCAAGGAAAGCATCAAATGCACCTTGGAAGTCTAAACCATCAAATTCGCCTGAATTGACCAATTTACCTTCTTTTGAACCGTACCATTCTTGCCACTGAGTCGCATCAAAATCATTATCATCAGCGCCTTTCGCATCAATGACTTGCTTAATGGTTAAGCCGTATTTGTTAGCAAACTCGAAGTCACGTTCATCGTGTGAAGGCACCGCCATCACCGCACCTGAACCGTATGACATCAATACATAGTTTGCGATCCAAACAGGAACTTCTTCACCTGTTACAGGGTGCTTAACTGACAAACCTGTTGCCATGCCTTTCTTTTCAGCAGTAGCGAGGTCGGCTTCTGCCACAGAACCCATACGGCATTCTTCAATAAATGCAGCGAGTTCAGGATTATTTTCCGCAGCTTTAAGCGCCATCGGGTGTTCTGCTGCAACTGCAACATAAGTTACACCCATTAAAGTGTCAGCACGTGTAGTAAATACAGTTAGGCCATCTGCATAAATTTCAGGATTTGCTGAAGGGAAGGTAATTTCCATACCCTGTGAGCGACCAATCCAGTTACGTTGCATCGTAAGGACTTGTTGTGGCCAACCGTCTTTGAGTGTGTCTAAGTCATCAAGTAATTCTTGCGCATAGTCGGTAATGCGGAAGTAGTACATTGGAATATCACGTTTTTCTACCAATGCACCTGAACGCCAACCACGACCATTTTCTACTTGTTCATTTGCAAGTACAGTTTGGTCTACAGGATCCCAATTTACCGTTGAAAGCTTACGGTAGATTAAGCCTTTTTTATAAAGCTGAACGAATAACCATTGTTCCCAGCGATAATATTCTGGTGTACACGTTGCAAATTCACGATCCCAATCAACCGCAAGACCTAATTTTTTAAGCTGATTACGCATGTAATCGATATTTTCGAAGGTCCATTTTGCCGGTGCAACTTGGTGTGCAATCGCAGCATTTTCAGCAGGTAAACCAAACGCATCCCAACCCATAGGTTGTAATACAGTTTCACCTTTGAGACGGTGGAAGCGGCTGATCACGTCACCAATCGTGTAGTTACGTACATGACCCATATGCAGTTTGCCACTTGGGTAAGGGAACATCGAGAGGATATATCGACGTGGACCTTCTACAGTGTCGGCAACTTTAAAGGCTTTGCGAGATTCCCAGTCCTGTTGAACTTGGGGCTCAATCGCACTGGCTTGGTATTCAGAGTCAATGTGAGTAGTCATATACGTAATACAAGAGAACGGTTAAAAAATTTAGCGCACAGCATAGCGCAAAAAGCACCTAAAAGTGAATTTTACAGACTGAAAATGGATGCAAAACTTAAATTAAGATCAAAAAGACAAATTCACTCATTTGAAACTTGAGTTTCGCTTAATGGAGCAGCATTTGTGTTTTGTGACTCAGTATTTGAAGCACTCTTTGTTTGCTGTTGCGTTGGTATCGTTTGAGTCTGTGAGGTTTGAGGAGCTTCGCTCTGGTTTGTATTTGTATTGACAGATGTTGTTGGTGCTTTCCAACCATACGTTTCAACTTTCCCTTTCTTTTTTGCTGATTTTGGTGGTGGGGTGGTGGTGTAGTGGGTTGAACCATTTTGATCGACCCATTTGTAATATTCTTTTGCCTGCACCATAGATGAACAAATAGAAACGAAAACGACCGTTGATGCTAAACAAGAAAGTTTTAAAGATGATGCTAGTGAATTCATGACTTCACCTATAAAGAAATAAGAGGGGAATGAGTTTTTTTACACGTTTATATCGCAGTATTTTGCGAGAAACTGATGAAGATTAATTGGTTTTATTTTAATCAAAAAAATCATTTTGCGTATAAATTGTTTTATATAAATATTAAAAATAAGTGTTTGAAATTTTTTTTATAAATCATCCAATCAAAAGTTATCGTTTGAAAAATAATCGGTTGGTAAATAAACAATAAAAAGGTTTCGGCAAACCTTGACTTTGGTCGTGAAAAAACTAAAAATGCTGCTCTAGTTTTATATGTTTTGTTCGATCACCCTTCGAATAAATATCATAGCTTGCAATAACGTTGTCTCTAAGCCGAGACAATGAAATAGCAGAAATATGTTTATCCCAACATGTTGAATATGCAGTCGCAACTCAAACGGTTGTGATCGAAAAATTTTATTATTGCAGCAAAAACGATGAAATATGTGTGCTATAACAGTGCATACAAACGAATGAATGAAACACGACTTATGTCTCCCATAACCGTCGTGGAAATAAGATTAGGGTGAATACGTTGGAACTTTTATCTGGTGGTGAAATGCTTGTTCGCGCATTGGCGGACGAAGGCGTTGAACATGTTTTTGGATATCCAGGCGGCGCAGTTTTACACATTTACGACGCGCTATTCAAACAAGACAAAATTAATCATTACCTCGTGCGTCATGAGCAAGCTGCTGGTCATATGGCAGATGCATACTCGCGCGTAACAGGTAAGACAGGTGTTGTACTGGTGACCTCGGGTCCAGGTGCGACTAACACTGTGACACCAATCGCGACAGCTTACATGGACTCAATCCCAATGGTGATTTTGTCTGGTCAGGTTGCAAGCCATTTGATTGGTGAAGATGCATTCCAAGAAACGGATATGGTTGGTATTTCTCGTCCAATCGTGAAACACAGTTTCCAAGTGCGTCATGCGAGTGAAATTCCAGCGGTTATTAAAAAAGCTTTCTATATCGCGTCATCAGGTCGTCCAGGTCCTGTGGTTGTTGATATTCCAAAAGATGCAACAAACCCTGCTGAAAAATTTGCATACGAATATCCTGAAAAAGTAAAAATGCGCTCTTACCAGCCGCCACATCGTGGTCATACTGGTCAGATCCGCAAAGCTATTGATGAATTGATCAATGCTAAACGTCCTATTATTTATACGGGCGGTGGTGTTGTTCAAGGCAATGCATCACATTTATTGACTGAATTAGCACATCTATTGGGTTATCCAGTAACCAACACATTGATGGGGCTAGGTGCATTCCCTGGTAATGATCCTCAATTTATTGGTATGTTGGGTATGCATGGGACATATGAAGCGAACATGACCATGGGTCACGCTGATGTGATTCTATGTGTTGGTGCGCGTTTCGATGACCGTGTAACCAATAATCCTGCAAAATTCTGTCCAAATGCGAAAGTGATTCACATTGATATCGATCCTGCGACGATTTCAAAAACAATCATGGCGCATATCCCAATCGTGGGTGCTGTAGAGCCAGTTCTTCAAGAAATGTTAGCGCAATTAAAACAGCTGAATATTTCTAAGCCGAACCCTGAAGCTATTGCAGATTGGTGGAAACAAATCAATGAGTGGCGTCAGGTTCATGGTTTGAAATATGAAAAACCAACTGACGGTACGATGAAACCTCAACAAGTTGTTCAAGCTTTAGATAAAGTAACGAACAGCCAAGCAATCATCACTTCTGACGTTGGTCAACATCAGATGTTTGGTGCGTTGTATTACAAATACACACGTCCACGTCAATGGATTAACTCAGGTGGCTTAGGCACGATGGGTGTTGGTCTTCCATATGCGATGGCGGCTAAGCTTGCATTCCCTGACCAACAAGTTGTTTGTATTACAGGTGAAGCATCCATTCAGATGTGTATCCAAGAGCTCTCAACATGTAAGCAATATGGCCTAAATGTTAAAATCTTGTGCTTAAACAACCGTGCTTTAGGTATGGTGAAACAATGGCAAGATATGAATTATGAAGGTCGTCACTCAAGTTCATATGTTGAGTCATTGCCTGACTTTGCGAAGTTGATGGAAGCTTACGGACATGTAGGTATTCAAATTGATCATGCGGATGAGCTTGAATCGAAGCTTGCAGAAGCAATGGCGATTAATGATAAATGTGTATTCATCAACGTGATGGTTGACCGTACTGAGCATGTTTATCCGATGTTAATCGCGGGTCAATCTATGACAGATATGTGGTTATCTAAAGGGGAGCGCACAGCATGAGACATATCATCTCTGTTCTCATTGAGAACGAATCTGGCGCGCTTTCACGTTTAGTGGGTTTGTTCTCACAACGTGGCTATAACATTGAAACTTTGAACGTTGCGCCAACAGAAGACCCAACAATGTCTCGTTTGACATTGACGACTTATGGTGATGATCACAAGATTGAGCAAATCACAAAACAACTCAACAAACTTGTTGAAGTGGTTAAGGTGGTTGACCTTTCTGAAGGTTCACACATTGAACGTGAATTGATGTTAATTAAAGTAAAAGCTTTGGGTTCTGCGCGTGCTGAAATTAAACGCACAGCAGATATCTTCCGCGGACAAATCGTGGATGTGACACCAACGACTTACACGATTCAAATCGCGGGTACAACTGAGAAAATTGATGGTTTTATTGATGCTTTGGCAGAGAATACCATTCTTGAAGTTGTACGTTCAGGTGTGTCTGGTATCGCACGTGGCGAAAAAGTTTTAACAATCTAATTTTTTATTAACAAATTCTTCCCTCCTCCGAGAGGAGGGGGTTGGCGAACCACATTAACATTCGCTAATCAAACGGAAGCCAAAGCATTTTAGCGGAGACAGCAATGCAAATTTTTTATGATAAAGACTGCGACTTATCTATCATCCAATCTAAGAAAGTAGCAATCATTGGTTACGGTTCACAAGGTCACGCTCACGCGCTTAACCTTAAAGATTCTGGCGTTGACGTAACTGTTGGTTTACGTGCTGGTTCTGCTTCTTGGAAAAAAGCTGAAAATTCTGGTCTTAAAGTTGCTGAAGTTCCTGCTGCTGTAGCTCAAGCTGACGTAGTAATGATCTTGACTCCAGATGAATTCCAAGCTCAACTTTACCGTGATGTAATTGAGCCAAACATCAAGCAAGGTGCTACTCTTGCATTTGCTCATGGTTTCTCTGTTCTTTATAACCAAGTTGTTCCACGTGCTGACTTAGACGTAATCATGGTTGCTCCAAAAGCACCTGGTCACACTGTACGTTCTGAATACCAACGTGGTTCAGGTGTTCCTGATCTTATCGCGATTCACCAAGATGCTTCTGGTAATGCACGTAACCTTGCGCTTTCTTACGCTTCAGGTGTTGGTGGCGGTCGTACAGGTATTATCGAAACTTCATTCCGTGAAGAAACTGAAACTGACCTTTTCGGTGAGCAAGCAGTTCTTTGTGGTGGTGCTGTTGAACTTGTTAAAATGGGCTTCGAAACTCTTGTTGAAGCTGGTTATGCGCCAGAAATGGCTTACTTCGAATGTTTACACGAACTTAAATTGATCGTTGACTTAATGTTCGAAGGCGGTATCGCGGACATGAACTACTCTGTATCTAACAATGCTGAGTACGGTGAATATGTTACTGGTGTCGAAGTAATCAACGAACAGTCTCGTGAAGCGATGCGTAATGCGCTTAAACGTATTCAATCTGGTGAATATGCGAAGATGTTTATCCAAGAAGGTGCATTGAACTACCCATCTATGACTGCTCGTCGTCGTCAAAACGCTGCTCACGGTATCGAAGTCACTGGTGCTAAATTGCGTGCGATGATGCCTTGGATTCAAGCAAACAAAATCGTAGACAAAGAAAAGAACTAATTTTCTTATCTAGCTGATTTTTATGCTATAAAAAACCCTGCGAAAGCGGGGTTTTTTTGTGGGATAAGAATAATGATTTTATATAAGTATGTGGGTTTTGAGGCGGGTTTAAAAATATTAGAGACAAATAGCTTGGGGTTTTCAAATCTAGAAGATTTGAATGACCCATTTGAATGTACAGGATTTGGTTTTTATAATTTAGATGTTCCAGTGTCAGTTGCTATTAATGCATTTAGAATTAATTTCTCAAGAAAATATGCGGTCTTGAGCTTAACAAGATCTGCCCTTAATCCATTAATGTGGGCACATTATGGTGATAGTCATAGAGGAATAGTTATTGGTGTAGATACAAAAAAAGCAGGTTTTGATGATGATAATAAATTTATTATACCTTCAACCAAAGGAGAGCTTAGATATTTAAAGACTGTTCCAAAAGGAGTTTTAAAAGCCAATATTGATGACCTAATGATTGTGGGAGATTCTGAAAACTTGAATTGGCGTACTAAGGAGGATTTATTGAAGCATGCTTTGCTATACAAGATGCAAGAATGGGCTTACGAGGAAGAAATCCGAATTGTAAAAAATTTAAGTTCTGTTGAGTTTGGATATCATTCTTCTAAGCTTACTGAAGCGATAATCGATAATCAGATTTGGAGAAGAGTTCAACTGGAAACACGACCAATTTATACATTGCAATTGCCTGCAGAATCCATTGTGGAAGTGTATGTTGGAAAAAATGCTTATATTGATCAACGTAGAAAGCAAGACAAAATCAAACCAATCATAGATCATAAAGTTGAGAGGATTGAACAGTTAAAAATGATTTGTCAGCTAAGACAAATACCATTAAAGGGTGTAAGTGTGAACTTAGAAACTTGGGCTTTGCAAAGCCGAATAATTAGTTTGGATTAATTCTTAATTTTAGTTGTCTATTTCTTATTTTTAAATTCTATCCTTTTTTATATCTCCCAAAAGCTAAATATAAAGTGAAGGTTCATATCTTATTTGGTGAAATTATTTTTATATTGCTAAACCCTATTTAGGCCATTTACTGATTAAATCCAAAACTAATTTTAATAATTTTCATAACCTCAGGATATTGATAATAAGTCACCGATATTTTAGGAACTTTGAATTCTGAGACTTGTCTTTTTGTAATGCATTGAAAAAAAAGACGACAGGCATGATAAAAATAGTCATTAAAAAGTAACTCAATGACAGGTAGATTAAGTTGCAGTCGACAGAGGCTTAGCTAAACACAATAATCAGTATCTAACAAGAACACTTAATAACTCAAGGATTGAGGTTGGGAATGAAATTAACGTTTGTATGTTACTTATTGGCGATCTTGCCAATCTGTGGATGGGCGCAACAAACAACTGATATTGAGCAAAAAACGCCAAATAGTGATGCTGAGCTTGTCTTAGATAATGTTCGCATATCAATGCAGCGGTTATTGAGGTCAACAGACAACGAATATTTTTTGAGTCTTTATATGGATGTGCTTCATCCAAATGCAACGCTTACTTCCTTCAAAGACAACGTCACTATCCAATTAAAAGGGGAGCAAAAAGGCGATCAAGTTCTTTTTAAAGCAGAACAACCGAGTGATGATTCAAATGCAATTCAAGAGTTGAAAGGACAGCTTAACTATAAAACGAATGTATTTAAATCTACATTGGTCAATCATGCGGGTGTGATTCGAATAAAGAAATTCGAGCCTGCTTTTAAAGTAAAAAATATGTCTGATGTGAGTTTTAATTTCTATGGCATATCTAAAGCTAACTATCCTTTCAAACGATTTATGACACGTATCGAGGTGTTTGACAAAGCCAATCAAAAAAGCATGCAAATACTTGAAGGCTTTCAAGCGTTTCCCAATAGTATTGGTTATATGGATGTGAATTTTGATGGTTACTATGATGTAGTGCTCTCTGATCTGTCAGAGGATAAAACGCTTCAAGATCGTCGTTTTATTTACTGGATTTATGATTCTGTTCAACAAAAATTTAACCGTGCAGAGCAGTACGAGCAAATCGTTGGATTTCCACTGTTACATGGTGATAAACAGCACATCGATTTTTCTAATGGACAGGTTTATACAATTGTTGAAGGCAGTTTGAAACCAGTTGCAGTTAACGCTGAACAAGAAACTAAACAATTAGAAGATCGGACATCATCAGAATCCTCTGTAGCACTTCAATGAGAAAACTTGGAAAAACGGATTGAAGAACCACCAGTTAACTCTGGTCAAAAGCAAGAGAATGAGCTAGGCAGTGATGTAGATCGTGTTCAAGAGCAAGAGCCTTAAAAATGTGAAAATTTGAATGAGCCTTATGACAAGGCTGTCATGAAACCATCATCATATTGAAATTATGTTCTTTTAAATTTTAGGAATAACATTAATAAAAGGTGTGATGATGGCACTCCTAAACATGCAAGTAATAAAACAAAAAAAACTCTTTGAATTATTGGATATCAAAAAAAATACGTCATTTGAGGATTTTATTCTTCTCCCTGAGGCTGATCAGCCTAAACGACATCCTCAATTAAAAATTGCCATTGTGACTGAGACATGGTCACCAGAGATTAATGGTGTTGCAAACTCGCTGATGAATTTATGTCTGGGTTTGCAGAAGCGAGGTCATCAAATTTTGTTGATACGTCCTCAACCCAAAGTGAAATGTAAACGGTTTAAACCTGATGCAGAGTGTTGGGTGCATGCTCAAGCGATTCCGAAATATCCCACCTTACAGTTCGGTTGGCCACAGTTTTCTAAAATCTCAAAAGCGGTTGAGGTATTTAAGCCAGATGTTGTGCATATTGTGACAGAGGGACCATTGGGATTTGCGAGTCTAATGGTAGCTAAATCTCAGAATATTCCTGTTTCAAGTGGTTTTCACTCTGCCTTTCAAGAGTTTAGTCGATACTTTGAGTTTCCTTTTCTCGTTAAACCTATCTCAAAATATTTAACATGGTTTCACAATAAGACAGACGTGACTTGTGTGCCAAGTTTAGATACACAGCATGCTTTAAAACAAATGGGAGTAAGCGGTGAGTTAAGGGTGGTGGGGAGAGGTGTTGATACCCAATTATTTAATCCGAATAAAAGATCGGAGTTGCTCAGAGAGCAATGGAATGCAAATGAGCATACACGAGTTCTGATTTCCGTTGGTCGGTTGTCACCTGAAAAAGAAGTAGACCAGATTATTCGGACTTTTTTGAAAAAGAAAGGTGAGGTTGATCATTATACTAAATTGGTAATTATCGGAGATGGGCCAGATCGAGTAAGGCTTGAAGACCTTGCGAATCATCACCCTGATATTATTTTTATGGGAAGTTTGACTGGTGATGATTTGGCATGTGCATATGCCAGTGCAGATGTGTTTATTTTTCCAAGTCAAGTTGAAACCTTTGGAAATGTCGCGCTTGAAGCATTGGCAAGTGGCTTGCCTGTGGTGGCTTATGATTATGCATGTGCCACACTGCATGTTGTGCACAATGAAACGGGATGGCTGATCCCTCTCGGTGATCTAGATATGTTCGAACGAGCAATGACAGCAACATTGAATCAACCCGATTTAAAAATAATGGGTGAGAAAGCGCATCTTGCAGTTGCTGCAACAGGATGGTTGAAACCTGTTATTGATTTTGAGCAAGCGTTATTTTTTGCTGTGCATCGTACTTTATTTCACTAAGTTATCTTGAATTTGTAGATTCTTGTCGCGTGTTTGAGGGTGGTCGGTGAATCAGTCATCTATTCTAATTATGACAAGTATTTAATGAAATCATCATCATAATGAAATGATCCATCTCTAAAGTAAAAGTATGAAAAAAATACAAAAGAGGTGTGATGATGGGAATCATGGACACTGTATTGCCTAGATCGACAACGCAATATGATCACCAGAGGCTAAAATTTAAAAATCAAAACTCCGATCGTGATGTATCGGTGCTTGAGCAATTGGGGCGATCTAGATTAAAAATAGCTGTCGTTACGGAGACATGGCCGCCAGAACTGAATGGTGTTTCATTGTCTTTACTACAGATTTGCAAAGGTCTACAGAAACTTGGTCACAAAATTCTATTGGTACGACCTTCACAAAAACAAATATGTTCGGAATTTTCACCGAACCGTGAGTGTTTGGTGAATGGTCAAACCATTCCGAAGTATGCCCATATGCAATTTGGCTGGCCACAGTATGGCAAAGTGGCTAAAGCTTTTGATGAATTTCAACCAGATTTGGTGCATATCGTGACGGAAGGACCATTAGGTTTAGCGGTACTTCAGCTCTCAAAAAACAAAAAGATTCCTGTGAGTAGTGGTTTTCATTCTGCTTTTCATGACTTTAGTCGTTTTTATGATCTTGCATTTATGGTCAAGCCGATTCAGCACTATCTCAAATGGTTTCATAACAATACGCAATTGACCTGTGTACCAAGTCAGGACTCGGCTGATGCGATACGTAACTTTGGTGTTACATGTCAAGTTGAAGTGATTAAGACTGGGGTGGATGTTGAAAAGTTTTCACCTACTTTTCGAAGTGTGCAACTCAGACGACAATGGGATGCTTGTGAGAATACAACTGTCCTGCTTTATGTTGGTCGTGTTTCACCTGAAAAAGAAATTCAGGTGTTAATTGATGCCTATTTAAAACTTAAAACACAAACAACGCGCAGATTTAAGTTGGTCATCGTGGGGGATGGGCCCGATTATTCGCGTTTGGTTCGTCAAAGCAAACATACCGATATCATCTTTACTGGAAGCTTAAGTGGTACAAATCTTGCTGAATCATTTGCAAGCGCAGATGTATTTGTTTTTGCCAGTCAAGTAGAGACTTTTGGCAATGTCGTGCTTGAAGCGATGGCGAGTGCATTGCCTGTCGTTGCTTATGATTATGCTTGTGCTAAGCAGTATTTAGATGCGGAAACAGCATGGTTAGCACCTTTGGGTGAGCCTGCAACCTTGGTTCAATATATTGTTAATCTGCCCCAGAACAAACGCTTGCATGCAATGGGGATGCAAGCAATGAAAAAAGTACAACAAGTCGGATGGCAACATCCAGTTCAACAACTCGAACATGCATTTTATCGTGTCGTGCAGCAGAAAACGCTCATGGCTTGAAGGATAGGAGTAGAGTGAAATGAATTTTAAAAATACCAAAATAAAAATACTCGATCTTGATCTAAGAGGATGTCTCTATTTCAATAATCTATCGCATACACAAAGTATTGCACTCATATTTAAAATTATTAGTCGGCTCGGAGATGGAGTTTTTTGGTACATGATGGTGGCGTTGGTGTGGCTGCTGCAAGGACCGCAATACACTATTCAAATTTTATATATTGTTGTTGCTGCTTCGTTAGGTACGCTGATTTATAAAATTTTAAAAACAAAAACAGTACGTCCACGACCATACCAAGTTCACCAAGTTATTCATATCGGCGAAAGACCACTAGATCATTTTAGTTTTCCATCTGGTCATACATTGCATGCAGTAATGGCAACAATCGTATTGGGTTATGTAGAGCCTGTCTTGCTGATTATGATGATGCCATTTACCATTTTGGTTGCGTTGTCGCGCATGGTATTGGGATTGCATTACCCAACTGATGTTTTAGTTGGTGCCTTAATTGGGGCGACGGTTGCGAGTGGTATTATCTTGGCTGCTCCAGCATTGAATATCATATTGTGAGGGTAAGTTGATTGCATGGTAAGGCGTACAAAAGCAATATAATTGTACGTCTTGATTTGCTTTTTGCTAAAATTAAGCCATGAATTTACCAAAGATGATTTAGGAATAAGTATGGGTTTACGTTGGACAGACACCCTTGATATCGCAATTGAACTGTATGAAGCCCATCCAGATGTAGATCCACAATGGATCCGTTTTACTGATCTTCATGCATGGGTTTGTGCGCTTCCAGAGTTCGAAGATGATCCAAACAAATCAACAGAAGGATTGTTAGAAGCAATTCAAATGGCTTGGATTGACGAAGCTCGATAATTCATCGATCGAAAAAAACCATTTTTTTACACGCGAAAAGCAGATAATCGCGCATTATTCGGTATAATGCGCCAAAATTTTCATGTCAATTTGACTAAAGGAGCCAATCATGGCTATTGAACGTACTTTATCTATCGTTAAACCAGATGCAGTTGCTAAAAACCACATCGGTGACATTTTTGCTCGTTTCGAAAAAGCTGGTCTTAAAATCGTTGCGACTAAAATGAAACATTTAACTCAAGCTGAAGCTGAAGGCTTCTATGCTGAGCACAAAGAACGTGGTTTCTTTGCTGACCTCGTTGCGTTCATGACTTCTGGTCCAGTTGTTGTATCAGTTCTTGAAGGTGAAAACGCAGTTCTTGCTCACCGTGACATCCTTGGCGCTACTAACCCTAAAGAAGCTGCTCCAGGTACAATCCGCGCTGACTTCGCTGTAAGCATCGACGAAAACGCTGCTCACGGTTCTGACTCTGTAGCATCTGCTGATCGTGAAGTTAACTACTTCTTCGCTCAAACTGAGATCGCTCCACGTACTCGTTAATTCGCAGTATTCAAACCAGATAAGTGCTATACTGCTTATCTGGTTTTTTTATTTCTGAAAGATTTTATTGCTTGAAAATTGAGCATGTTCTTTTATCCCACATTATGGTTTAGGTAATACTCATGAATTCTGAAGTTGTCGCTTCATCCGTCAATTTAGATGAACAACAGCCCACTACTGTTCAAGTACAGCAGGCTGATACTGTACAGAAAGTGAATTTACTTGGCCTGTCACGTCCGCAAATGGAAAAATTCTTTGAGGAAATGGGGGAGAAAAAGTTCCGTGCGGGTCAGGTGATGAAATGGATTCATCAGTTCTTCGTTACTGATTTTGCTGAAATGACTAATATTTCAGGGAAATTACGTGAAAAACTTGAAAAGATTTGTGAAATTAAAGCACCAGAAGTCGTGCTTAAAAACTATTCTAAAGATGGAACACGTAAGTGGGTATTTCGTGTAGGTGATGGTGCGGGTTCTTTGGTTGAAACAGTATTGATTCCTGCTGAGGATAAAACGGGTTCGCGTAAAACCTTATGTATTTCATCACAAGTCGGTTGTGCTTTGGACTGTTCGTTCTGTTCAACAGGAAAACAAGGTTTCCAACGCGATTTAACACAGGCTGAAATTATTGGTCAGTTGTGGATGGCGAACTATTCCTATATGGAAGATGTGCCAGTTGCTGAGCGTGAGCGCTCTGTGACCAACGTGGTAATGATGGGTATGGGCGAACCATTATTGAACTATGACGCTGTGCTTAATTCAATGCGTATCATGCTTGATGATTTCGCCTATGGAATGTCTAAACGCCGTGTCACATTGTCAACGTCAGGGGTTGTGCCGAAGATAGATCAATTGGCTCAAGACATCGATGTTGCGCTTGCAATTTCATTGCATGCAACCAATGATGAGTTACGTAACGAATTAGTACCAATTAATAAAAAATATCCCTTAGAGCAACTCATTGCAGCGTGTCAGCGTTACATCACTAAAGATGGTAATGAAAGTGCACGTAAGCATGTCACAATTGAATATGTCATGTTAGACGGGGTCAACGATCATCCTGAACATGCACAGCAGATGATTAAGTTGTTGAAAAATTTACCAAGTAAAATTAACTTGATTCCATTTAATCCATTCCCACATGCACCATACGGGCGTTCGAGCCGAAATCGCATCATTTCTTTCCAAAAAACTTTGTCTGATGCTGGTTTTGTGTGTACGATTCGTCAGACACGTGGGGATGATATTGACGCAGCTTGTGGTCAATTGGTAGGTCAAGTGGCTGACCGTACTCGTCGTGCAGAACAATGGAAGAAAAAAGTGCTAGAACGTAATGAAATTATGCGTTCACAAGGCTAGTTGTATCATTTAGATGTGAATGATTAAAAAGAGGGAGGCATCATTTGAGCAAGCCGATGTATAAAAAAATAGTCATGACGATGACAGTCGCTTTATCTGGATTGCTTTTCTTTGGATGCCAAACTACCAGTGGCGATACGAGCAAAAAGGATCCTGAGAAATCAGTGAAAGTTCGTACCCAAATGGCGGCTGAATATATTCGGAATGGGAATTTAGATGCTGCCAAACGTGTGCTTGATCAGGCATTAGAGGTTAATTCGCGCGATTCAACTGCAAATATGATGATGGGGGTGTTGCTTCAGCAAGAAGGAAGTGACATCAACATGCAACGTGCAGATCATTATTTTTCTCGTGCTATTTCAATTGATCCTAAAAATGCGCAAGCACGTAACAACTATGGTACGTATTTGTATCAAGTGAAGCGATATAATGATGCTGTTAAACAGCTTTCAATTGCAGGCGCAACGCTTGGATATGACCAACGTCATCGTGCATTAGAAAACCTTGGGCGGATTTATCTCATTCTAGGGGATATACCGAATGCTGAAAAAACGTTCAAACAAGCACTGCAAGTCAATCGTGACTCGACTGTTTCAATGATAGAGTTAGCAGAGATATTTTATCTGCAAAAGAATAATATTGCCGCGCGTCAGCTATATGAGCAATTTGTACTCAAAGTTGGCCAGCAAAATCAAGGTGCGCGAGCACTCTGGATTGGTTTACGTATCGCACGTGCCAATGGTGATAGAACGGGAATGTATGTGCTGGTGAATCAGTTGCGTACTTTATTTCCAAATAGTCAAGAATTTCAACGTTATTTGCAATTACAGTTCAATACTGAGGCCGTATGGAAGTAAATCCTAATTCACAGCAACCTACTGGTTCAAACGTAGCACCTAATGCTTTAGGAAATATTCAACGCCCTGGCGAGTATTTGCGTCAAATCCGTATTTCTCAACAACGTGATCTGGTCAAAGTTGCTGGTGATTTGAAAATGCCAGTAAAAACGCTTGAAGCGTTAGAGCAAGACGAATACAAATCTTTGCCAGAAGCGACTTTCATTAAGGGATATTATCGTTCATATGCGAAGTATCTCAAAGTTGATGCCTCTGCTTTGATTCAACGTTTTGATGAAATCTATCAAAATGATACAGGTTTACTGCCAAATCATGCTTTGAACAATTCTCCAATTAAAATTATGGGGAAACTTCCTGGCTCGAAAAGCGTCCGTAATCGCAAGTGGATCAAGCGAATCGTGATTGCGTTAATTATTTTGGGCGTGGCTTGGTTATTAATCTCTGCAATCCAAAAATGGGCGGCTAAAGGCGATTCGTCAAATACTGATACGAATCAGTCCAATAATGTCCAAATTCTGACCTTAAACAATGGTGCAGGCACGACTGAAGCAGTATCAGGCGATACGATGAATCTCAGTTTTAGCCGCCCTACATCAGTACACATTGTGGACAGTACGGGTAAAGTTTTAGCAACTGGACGCCAATCAACTGCGATTAGTTTGAATGGACAGTCTCCATTCCAAATTCGATTAGATGATGCTCAAGCCGTTTCATTAAGTTTAAATAATGAAAATATTTCATTGTCACCATATACCGTAAACGGAAAAGCTGAATTCCGTTTATCACGTTAATGGGTTAAAGGTAAAACGATGATCGAGAATCCGATTCGACGCAAACCAACACGTAAAATTCGCGTAGGTTCTGTGTATGTGGGTGGCGATGCGCCAATCAGTATTCAAAGCATGACCAATACTGAAACTTGTGATGTAGCTGCAACAGTTGCACAAATTCAACGTTGTGTGGATGCTGGCGCAGATATTATGCGTGTGTCTGTACCGAGTATGGAAGCCGCTGCTGCTTTTGGAGAAATCCGTAAACAAGTGCAAGTTCCACTCGTTGCCGATATCCATTTTGACTATAAAATTGCTTTAGCTGTTGCAGATTTGGGTGCAGATTGTCTGCGTATTAACCCGGGGAATATCGGTTCAGAAGCAAAAATTCGCGAAGTGGTTGCTGCGGCTCGTCACAACGATATTTCAATGCGAATTGGTGTCAATGCAGGCTCTCTCGAAAAAGATATTCAAAAGAAATATGGTGAGCCAACAGGTCAAGCTTTGCTTGAGTCAGCAATGCGTCATATTGATATCTTAGATCGTTTGGATTTCCAAGAGTTTAAAGTGTCAGTGAAAGCATCGAATGTCTTTTTGACGATGGATGCTTATCGCTTGTTGTCACAACAAATTGACAACCCGTTACATTTAGGAGTGACTGAAGCTGGAATTTACCGTACTGGTTCGGTGAAGTCGGCAATTGCACTGGGCGGATTGTTAATGGAAGGCATTGGTGACACCATGCGAATTTCATTGGCAGCGGAACCTGAGGAAGAAGTCAAAATTGGTTTTGATATTCTTAAATCTTTGGGCTTACGTTCAAATGGTATTAACTTTATTGCTTGCCCAAGTTGTTCACGTCAAGAATTTAATGTCATCAAAGTGATGCAAATGCTTGAAGAGCGTTTGGAAGATGTACGTACTCCAATGGATGTTTCTGTCATCGGGTGTAAAGTCAACGGTCCTGGTGAAGCTAAAGAAGCTGATATTGGTGTAGTGGGTGCAAGTCCACGTTCACTGGTGTATCGTAATGGTGAAAAGAGTCATTTAATTGACACAAATCAATTGGTTGATGAAATCGAAAATATGGTTCGTCAACGTGTTAACGAGCTTGAAAAAGCTAAATCAAAAGAGATTATTCGCACAGGTTTTTCTGAGTAGATCATGAGTTCAATCGTCGCAATCAAAGGTTTTAATGACATTCTCCCAACGCAAACCCCAGCTTGGAGACGTCTTGAACAGCATCTATCTGGTTTGATGGATGCCTATGGCTATCAACAAATTCGTTTGCCGATGGTTGAACAGACAAACTTGTTCAAGCGTTCTATTGGTGATGCAACGGATATCGTTGAAAAAGAGATGTATACGTTCTTAGATAAAGGTAATCCTCCTGAGTCTTTGACCTTACGTCCAGAAGGTACTGCGGGTTGTGTGCGTGCTATGCTCGAACACAATTTGCTTCGTGGTGCGACACCGCGTGTTTGGTATATTGGACCGATGTTCCGTTATGAAAAACCGCAAAAAGGTCGTTACCGTCAATTCCATCAATTTGGTGTGGAAACGTTTGGTGTTGCAACTCCTGATCAAGATGCTGAACTGATTTTGATGACTGCGCGTCTGTGGAAACGGATGGGTGTTGCGGACAAAGTTCAATTAGAAATCAATACTTTAGGTGAGTCAGATGAGCGTGCAGCTTATCGTGCAGCCTTGGTTGAGTTTTTAGAATCACATAAGCCAGATCTAGATGAAGATTCGCAGCGTCGTTTAACAACGAATCCACTGCGTATTTTGGACTCTAAAGATGCAAAAACTCAAAGCATTTTAGAAAATGCGCCTAAACTTCATGACTTTATGGGTGAAGAGACGCTGGCACATTTCCAACAATTACAGCAATATCTAACTGATGCAGGTATTTCATTTGTCATTAACCAAAAGTTGGTTCGTGGCTTGGATTACTATAATAAAACCGTATTTGAATGGACGACGACACATCTCGGTTCACAGGGTACGGTTTGTGCTGGTGGTCGTTATGATGGTTTAGTGGGCCAGTTAAAAGGTAAACCAGATCAATCGGTTCCTGCGGTTGGTTTTGCAATGGGTATTGAGCGTTTATTGCTTCTTTTAGAACAAGTAGAAGACAATACACCAGTACGTGATTGTGAAGTATTTTTACTTGCAGATCCTGCGACGCAAGGCAAAGCTTTAGTTCTGGCTGAACAAATCCGAGATCAATTTGAAGCTGCAAGCAGTTCAGTGCGTCTGAAAGTTGGTTCTCAAGGCTCGATGAAAAGCCAAATGAAAAAAGCGGATCAGTCTGGTGCAATTTATGCCTTAATCTTTGGTGAGCGTGAAGCTGAAGCGCAACAACTTTCAGTCAAAGAGTTGGCTACAGCAGAGCAGACACAAGTAGCGGTCAATGACATTGTGCCGTTCATCATTGATAAACTATCTTCAAAATAAATTTAAGAACACAAGGAAAGGGCGATCATATGAGCGCAATGACTGACGAAGAACAACTGCATACAGCAAAGTCGTTTTTTAAGAAATATGGATCGGCGTTGATTACGCTGATTCTTCTTGCCCTGATCGCCTTCTTCGGATGGGAATATTGGAAAAAGAAAAACGCAGCAGAAGATCAAATACAGACTGCTAAAGTACAGCTCTTGGTTGATGAAGCGAAAGCTGCAACAACTGATCCTAAAGTAGCGACTGCTTTGGATGGAACTGCTGAAAAAATTGTAAAAGAAAATCCTGATTCGATTCATGCGGTTCAAACGCAATTTGTAATGGCAAAATTGGCTTATGACCAAGAGAATTATCCAAAAGCTGAACGTGAATTGAAAAAAATTGAAAATGCTCAAATCAAAGATGAAGGTTTACAACACATCATTAAGCTTCGTTTAGCAGATGCTCAACTGGCACAAAAAAAATATGATGAGGCTTTAAAAACATTGTCTGATTTGACTTTGCCCGCTTTCAAAACAACTGTAGATGAAGCGCGTGGCGATATTTATATTGCTAAGAATGATATTGAAAATGCGAAAAAAGCTTATCAGAGCGCATGGGATAACTTAATTGCAACTAAACAAGAACGCCAAATCTTACAAATTAAACTCGAAAGTGTTGGCATATTAGTAGAAGATCCTGAAATTGAGCGCCCAATTTTAGATATACAAACGGATGAGTCTTAATGGATAGAAAGTATAAAATTTCTTTTGTTCTAGCGACATTGTCGTGTGCACTAATGGCGTGTACAAGCAATACGGTGAAAGAAGAAAAGGTGAAACCTAATCCGTTGCCTAAAATTCAGCAATCGGTGAGCTTAGCACCTATTTTTTCACATAATGTTTCAGCGACGGATGCTGCTGATCCATTGCGTTTGAGAATGGCGAATGATCAAGGTGTTTTATACTTTTTAGATCCTAAGGGACAGGTTTCTGCATATCAAGATAAGCAGCGTGTCTGGGAAAAACAAGTTACAAAGCTTGGTTTAAGTTCAGGTGTTGAAGCGGCTAACGGATTAGTAATCGTCGGCAACAAGAAAGGTCAGCTGTTTGCTCTTGATCAAAAAACGGGTGATATCCGTTGGACTGCGCAATTAAGCGGTGCAATTTTGAGTGCGGCGCTTATTCAGACTGGTCGAGTGATCGTTGTTGCAAATGACGGTACGGTGTTTGGTCTGGATGAAAAAACAGGTCAACAAGTGTGGACTTATCGTATGCCAAACGAACAATTGAGCTTACGTGGTCAAGCTTCACCTGTGCGCTTAGACCCACGAACAGTTTTAGTGGCCTCGTCAAATGCATACGTATACGCAATTGATAGTCTCACTGGAACTTTGCGTATGCAAAGACGTGTGGCAGTCAGCGATGGTCGTTCTGATATACAGCGTTTAGTTGATGTGGATGCAGATCCAATTGTTGCAGGACAATTGGTTGTAACCACCAGCTATCAAGGTCAAGTCACTGTACTAGATCTAGTTTCACAACGTGTGATTTGGAGTGAAGATGCAAGCAGTATTAACCGTGCTGAAGTTGCAGGTCGCCAAGTCTTCGTCACGCAAACAGATGGTAAAATTGTATCGTTTGATCTGGTGACGGGTCAGCCATTATGGACTAATGATCAATTGCTTAACCGTCAATTAAGCAACCCCGTAATGTTGGGACAGTATTTAGTGGTAGGTGATTATGAGGGGGTACTCCACCTTGTAGATCCTAAAAATGGTCAACTTGTTGGTCGCGAAAAAACGCGTGGTGAAGTACGTTCGTTACGTGTAGTAAACAATCAGCTTTACTCAGTGACACGTACAGGCGCACTTACAATTTGGCAGAATCGTTAATTTTTTCTCTGCTTATGGTAAACTAGTCGCTGAATACATATTTTAAGTTCGGGGTGTTGAATTTTCAGACCCCGACATTTTTATTTTTAAGTAGATGATTCGTCTAACTTCTTCCACAGTTTCTGATGTTCAGGCCAATTGAGTTGGCTGATCTTGTTAAAGGTTAATCTATGAAACCCGTTATTGCGCTCATTGGTCGTCCGAACGTCGGAAAATCAACGCTGTTTAACCAGATTACCAAAAGTCGTGACGCGCTTGTTGCAGACTTTGCCGGTCTTACTCGTGACCGTAAATATGGTGATGCAGTTTATCAAAATAAATCATTTATCGTTGTAGATACTGGCGGTATCGGCGAAAACGAAGGTGGGATCGACTCTTACATGGCAGAGCAGTCTAAAACTGCGATTCATGAAGCAGATATGATCATCTTTGTTGTTGATGCGCGTGCAGGTCTTTTAGCATCTGATGAACAGATTGCGCGTGAGTTGCGTTCACTCGGTAAAAAAGTATTTTTAGTTGCCAACAAAGTCGATGGTGTCCATGCAGAGGCAGCATTGGTTGAGTTCTTTAAGTTGGGTATGGGTGAACCGATGCAAGTGGCTGCAAGCCATGGGCGTGGTGTTCAACAAATGCTCGAAGAAGTGCTTGAAGATGTGCCAGAAGATGACTTAAGTGAACAGCGTGATGAAGATACTGGGCTTCGTCTAGCGATTATTGGTCGTCCTAACGTAGGTAAGTCAACATTGGTCAATCGCTTGCTGGGCGAAGAACGTGTCGTTGCTTTTGACCAGCCTGGTACTACACGTGACTCAATTTACATCCCATTTGAGCGTGATGGTCGAAAATATACGCTCATTGACACTGCTGGTGTTCGTCGTAAAGGCAAAGTGGATGAAATGATTGAGAAATTCTCAATCGTAAAGACTTTACAAGCAATGAAAGATGCCAACGTTGTCGTTGTTGTTGTTGATGCGCGTGAAGGTATTGTTGAGCAAGACTTGCATTTGATTGGATATGCGATTGAAGCTGGTCGTGCGATGGTGATTGCGATCAATAAATGGGACAATATGTCAGAATATGATCGCAAACAATGTAAATTGGATGTTGAGCGTCGTTTTGACTTTATTCCATGGGCAAAAATCCATTTAATTTCTGCTTTGCATGGTACAGGTGTGGGTGAGCTTTATCCTTCAATTCATCGTGCATATGAATCTTCACGTTTGAAAGTATCTCCAGCGAAAATCACTGAGATCTTAAAAGATGCAACAGATGCGCATCATCCTCCTAAAGTTCAAGGTCGCGCAATTAAAATGCGTTATGCGCATATTGGCGGTCAAAACCCACCTACGATTGTGATTCACGGTAATAAAGTTGATAAAACACCAGCTGACTATCGTCGTTACTTAGAAAACGTGTTCCGTAAAGTGTATAAACTTGAAGGTACACCTGTAAAAATTGAATTCAAAACTTCAGAAAACCCATTTGAAGGTCGTAAATCTCAAATTGATGAACGTACTGCGGCACGAAAACGTCGTTATGTACAGAAGTTTAAGAAAGCCGAGAAGAAGTTCAAACGCGGTTAATCAATTGTAAATTCAGTTCAGAAAGCCCAAATGTGAAGTTTGGGCTTTTTTTATGATGCGAATAAATTAAGATAAATGAAATCATTGAGAACCCTATTATGACCCGTCATATTCAAATTGATATTTCAAAAATTTCTTCTTTTTTACAAATTCCTAAAAATATCACACGTGCAGAAGAAATCAGTCTTAGAAAAAACATGATTTACCAATATCGCAACTGCTTACTAGGAAGTAAATTAAACAGAACAATAAAAAATGAGGATATTGACCTAACAAAAGATGGAAAACCTTTTTTGAAGGAATTTTCAGACTTTCAGTTTAATCATAGTCATAGTCAACATTATTATGCTTTAGCTACCTCACATCACATTCGAGATTTGGGTGTGGATATTGAGGAGCTGAATCGATCAATTCGATTCGAAGCCTTAGCCAAACATGCATTTCATCCAAATGAATATGCGATATGGGCATCATTGGATTTTGATACTCGCTATTGGTTTAAAGTCTGGACCATTAAGGAAGCAGTTTTGAAGGCACATGGGATGGGAATCCGCATGAGCTTAAATGAGTTGAATACCAATGCCCATACCACACACATGGGTGGGGTTTGTGAGCATCCAGTCTTAGGGGTATTTGCTTATCAGAATTTTGAAGTCATGGATTGTATGCTGACAGTCGCATGGCGAAGTGAATACTCTTGCCGTGGTTTTGCAATTCCTCAAATTCAAATCACTCAACATTAAAAAAGCCCATCATTTGATGGGCTTTTTTTTTACTGAATGTTTATTGAGGAATTTCTTCTTCCTCTTCAAATTCAGGTTTTACTTGAACAATAAAGTCTTGGCGGTTCAGACCACGCCACAATGCAAATGCAGTACCGATATAAATCGAAGAATATGTTCCGACAAAAACACCGACAAACATTGCAATCGAGAACCATTTCAAACCATCACCGCCCATGATCATCATAGCAACGACCACAAGCAATAGCGTCATCGAAGTGTGGATGGTACGACGTAAGGTTTCAGTCAATGCAATATTGATGATCTCAAGAGGTTCTGCCCCACGAATTTTACGGAAGTTCTCACGAATACGATCCGAGACAACAATATTATCGTTTAATGAGAAACCAATAATTGCTAGAAGAGCAGCTAAAACGGTTAGGTCAAAAGGCCATTGCATGAGGGCGAAAATCCCAAGTGTTACCACAATATCGTGGAACAAAGAGAGTACGGCACCCATCGCCAACTTGAATTCGAAGCGAATCGTCACATAAATCAGCATGATAATCAGTGCCAAAGCCACAGCACCTGCTGATTTAATGTAAAGTTCGTTTCCGACTTGACCACCAACAACATCCACTTTTGGAACAGTGACTGGATTATTGTCTAACTGCACTGCGGTGGTAATTGCTTTGGTTAGATCTTCCGCTTCAATATCTTCTTGTACGGGCATACGAACCATTAAATCTCGTTCAGAACCTAAGGTTTGAACAACAGCATCATTAAAACCCGCATCACTTAATGCTTGCGTCACTTCAGAGGGTTTTACAGGATTGGCATAATTCAATTCAGCTGCAACACCGCCAGTAAAGTCTAATCCTAAATTCAGACCTTTAGTCGCGATAAAGAAGATACTTGCAATAGTCAGGATGATTGAAAGCCAAGCTGCTGGCTTTGCAATCTTCATGAAAGGAATTACGCGTTCGTTGTCTGGACGGCCGTATTGTTTTGATTCGAGTTGAGTATTTTCAGTCATGATAGATCTCCTAAATGCTCAACTTTTTCAAGTTACGTTTTTTACCGTAAATGATCTGTACAATTGCACGGGTTACTGTAATCGCAGTAAACATCGAGCAAACAATACCAATCATGAGTGTCACGGCAAATCCTTTGATCGGACCAGTACCAATGGCAAATAGGATAAATGCAACAAGGAATGTGGTTAAGTTCGAGTCAAAGATGGTGTTATAAGCTCGATCATAACCTGCAACAATCGCCTGTTTAGGCGATGCTCCCCATTTGATTTCCTCGCGTATTCGCTCGCAAATTAGAACGTTTGCATCCACCGCCATACCGATGGTAATCACGATACCTGCAATACCTGGCAGCGTTAATGAAGCACCGATCCAAGACATAACCGTCAAGATCATTGCTAAGTTGAATACTAGAGCGAAGTTCGCAATGACACCGAATAAGCGGAAGAATACCACCATCCAAATTGCGACCAAGATGAATCCAATTTGAGTAGATAGTACGCCCTTATCGATGTTTTCTTGACCTAGGCTTGGACCGATAACACGCTCTTCAACAAAGTACATTGGCGCAGCGAGCGCACCTGCACGAAGCATTAAAGCTAGCTCAGCTGCTTCTTGAGGTGAATCTAAGCCAGTAATACGGAACTGTGAACCCAGTACTGCTTGAATATTTGCTGCATTAATGACGACAGATTCAGTATATGGTGTGCGTACTTCAGTTTGTGCACCTGTTTCAGGATCTTCAACGTAACTGATACGTTGTTTATTCTCAATGAACAGTACCGCCATACGCTTACCAACAGCGCTACGAGTCGCATCTGACATTAACTTACCACCTGCATTATCAAGGGTAATGTTAACTTCTGCTGTACCACTATCTTGTCCAAAGCCTGAAGAAGCATTTTGTACACGCTCACCCGTCAGAATACGATTACGGTTAAGTAAAAGTTCACGACCACTGTCTAAAGACTCATAGGCGAATACTTCTGTCCCTGGAGGTAAGGGTTGACCATTATATTTTCCTGAATAAGGATCAATATATTGATCATTTAGATCAGACACCAAACGGAATTCTAAGTTTGCTGTACGACCTAAGATACGTTTTGCTTCAGCTGTGTCTTGGACACCTGGTAATTCAACCACAATACGGTTGCTACCTTGGGTTTGAACCAACGCTTCCGCAACACCAAGTTCATTAATACGATTACGAAGTGTTGTTAAGTTTTGATCTAACGCATACGACTGAATTTCTTGCTTTGTGGTATCTGTATAGGTTAAACGAAGACTGGCACCATTTTCAGTTGCAAGTGCTTGTTGAGTATATTTATTACCGTTACGACGAAGTTGATCCATCGCTGCTGCACGATCTTCATTGTTAGCAAATTGAACAGTGATCGCATTGTTATTTAATGAAAGACTATTGAATTTGATCTGGTTCTCACGGAATTCGCGTCGCAAATCAGCAGCCGATGTTTCCATGCGCTGCGCAATCGCTTTGTCCATATCCACCTCAAGGAGGAAGTGGACACCACCACGCAAATCAAGACCAAGTTTCATTGGTCGTGCACCGATTTTCTGTAACCATTCAGGTGTTGTTGGTGCGAGGTTTAATGCAACAACATAGTTTTCACCCAGACCTTCACGTAGGATATCTTTTGCTTTTAATTGGGCTTCAGAACTGTCTAAACGTAGAAGGGCAGCATTTTGAGTAAAGCTGTTATTGTGGGATTGGATATTGTGGCTTTTTAATAGTTGCTCTGCTTTTTGAATCACTGTGTCATCAATGACAGAACCAGCTTTTGCACCAGAAATTTGGACGGCTGGTTCATCAGGATACAAACTTGGCAGGGCATATAATGTACTCACGACTAGTACAACTAGAATGAGTAAATATTTCCATGCTGGGTAACGCATTCGCTTTCTTCTTAAAATGAAAAAAGTCGTGCAGCTGCACGACTATTTTATAATTAAAGGTTATTTAGAGTGCCTTCAGGTAATACTGAAATCACACTTGCACGCTGAATTTTAACTTCGTTGCCACGGTTTAATTCAACCACAGCGAAATCACCTTCGAGTTTAGTAATACGGCCCATTAAACCGCCTGCAAAAACGATTTCGCTGCCAACGCCTAAGCTCTCAACCAAAGTGCGATGTTCTTTCGCACGTTTTGCTTGAGGACGCCAAATTAAGAAGTAGAAAATTGCAATGAATACTGCAATCATCAATAAGTTAGCAACTAAGCTTGGTTGTTGTGCAGCTTCACCAGCTGCATGTGCAGTCGAAATAAAAAGGCTCATTTCATTTTCCTAAACTAAAAATATCAAAAAAGATGATAAAAAATCGGCTTGTTCAGCAATTTACATTGTCTTTTTGCTCAGCGCAAATACTGATGTATTAATCTTGCGGACAAGGAGGTACTTCAAGCCCACGGCGTGCATAAAAATCGTGAACAAAATCATCAAATGTTCCGTTATCTAATGCATCACGCATCATTTCTGCTAAACGCAAGTAATAACGAAGGTTATGGATTGTGCCAAGCATTGATGCAAGCATCTCACCACATTTTTCTAAATGGTATAGATACGAACGGGTAAAGTTGGTACAGGTGTAACAATCGCAATGCGGATCAAGTGGGCTTTGATCATGGCGGTATTTCGCATTTCGTATACGCACTAAACCGTCCGTAACAAAATAATGTCCATTACGTGCGTTACGAGTTGGCATTACACAGTCAAACATGTCTACACCACGACGAACAGCTTCAACGATGTCTTCTGGTTTGCCAACACCCATTAAATAACGTGGTTTATCCGCAGGCATTTGCTCTGGAAGATAATCAAGGACTTTGATCATCTCTTCTTTTGGCTCGCCTACAGAAAGACCGCCAATCGCATATCCATCAAAACCGATTTCTTTTAATCCATTTAGTGATTCTTGGCGGAGGTCTTCATACATGCCGCCTTGAATAATACCAAACAGGGCATTGCGGTTTTTTAACACATCATGATGTTGAGTCTTACAACGCTTTGCCCAACGTAATGAAAGTTGTAGCGATTTCTGAGCTTCTTCGTGAGTCGCTGGATAGGGTGTACATTCATCAAAAATCATCACGATATCTGAATTCAATGTATGTTGAATATCCATTGAAATTTCAGGAGAAAGGAAGACTTTAGAGCCATCAATTGGAGAGCGGAATGTTACGCCGTCTTCTTTGATACTACGCATTGCGCCTAAGCTAAATACTTGGAAGCCACCAGAGTCGGTCAAAATTGGTTTATTCCATTTCATAAAACCATGTAGACCACCGTGCTCACGAATGACATCTAGGCCAGGGCGTAGATATAAATGAAAGGTATTCCCTAAAATGACCTGTGATTTAATTTCTTCAATATCACGTGGGAGCATGCCTTTAACAGTGCCGTAAGTTCCGACAGGCATAAACATCGGTGTTTCAACGACACCATGTTCCAAGGTTAAGCGTCCGCGTCGAGCGCGACCAGACTGACCTAATTTTTCAAACTTCATAAATTGTCCAAATCGAGGCGAAAAAACAGTTCGCTGATTGATAGCGATAAAGCGCTCTATTTTCCTAGATTCGCGCAGTTTATGCTAGAAAAATTACATTATTCTTAACGACTTGGATTTTTGTTTATGAAAAATTACAAGAGATTCATGATCTTGCTAAACAATGAAGATATCTGCATATTTTTCGCCCAGGTATACAGTTTTTAGCGTATCCTAATATGAATAAATCGTAATGGATAAACAACGTGATTCTCTAAGATATTGCCACTTTTTAAGGTGGAATCCTTATTTGAAATTAGGGCGATAATCAAAATTTTGTTGCGCTTGATGATCTGTAAATGGGCGAATAGGTTTCTTTGCGAGGCTGATACTGTTGATTAAGTTATTTGGAAAAATTTGAATCAAGTTATTAAACTCTTCGACATTTCGATTGAATATTGAAATTGCAGCACTGACATTTTCATTTTGCTCTTGAATGTCATGCATCATTTGGTTGTAAAGCTGATCAGCTTTGAGATCTGGATAATTCTCAACAACCACATTTAAACTTTTCATTAACGACTGACTTAGCGCTTCAATATGCTGAAGCTGAGCTACATCAGTTGATTGTGTATTGAGATTTAGGATTTGTTGGCGTAAGGCTGTGATATTTTCTAATGTTGATTTTTCAAACTCAGTGTATTGAGATAAATTTTGCTCAAGATGCTCTAATGTTTTAATTTTCTGACGTTCAAAATTTGCGACATCTGACCAAGCACGCTGAGAAGCATTCAGATATCGAACGATATTATTTCGAACCCATATTCCCCAAACAATAATCAAAACAAAGATGGAAAGAAAAATGAATAAGCCCACACGCATTACCTAATATGATCGTTATTATGCAACTAAGTTTAGCATGCTCTGTTTGAGTTGTTGATAATTTGGCATGGTTAATGTTCTTAAGTAACCGCGCAAAGCGGATATATTTTTAATGTCTTTGATTTCAAGCTTGTGCGTGATTTCAAATAAATCGCGCTCTCCCAAATAGCACATGATTTGGTCATGAGGGTGGAAAATTAAGTCGCCCTGGTGAAGTCGATAAAATTCAATCAGTTTGAGTGTGGTTGATGGCGTCATGATCTTTGCGAGTTGTAAGCGATCTGTACCGTAAATCTGAACTTTTTTACGTAGCTCTAAATCGCTGCTCTCCCAGCGTTCTATATATGGTGCGGTGAAACCTCTCTTTCTACTGGTTGTCGCTAATCCTAGTGGTGATATATCAAATACAAATACGCCCCAACGATGACGTTCAATTTTTTTTAATTTTTGTGGTGTTTTGTTTTGCTCTGGCAGATTGATTTCATCAATATATCGGTAATGAAAAAGCATAACAGGGAAATCTTGGTTTTGAGGGTTTTTCCACGTGGTAGAGGCAAACTTTAAAATGTCATTGGCATGGTTACCTTGGTTAAACAAAGGAAATTTTTGCCTTAGCTGACTTATGATCAAGGTGTTATGTCTATTTGTTCCAAGGTGTGATGGCGTTGAATAAGCTTCTATACCGAATTTAAAACCAATCATTCGCTCTTCAAGAAATGAAATCACTTCATGAATAGGTTTATTTGGTTCATAAATAATATATGCAATCAGGATAAGTATCGCCGCTGCGCTATATGCCATCCATTTTAATGTGTCAAAAATAGGAAAGAGCGAAAAAACAATGAATATGATGGCAAGCGTAACAAAAAATTTAGGTATGCCATTGTGAAAAAAGAGTTGGGTATTCGAACCCCATGGATGTAATCCTTGCAGGATGTCATCAGAATGTTGAGCAGAACGTCCAAGAGCCCAAAGCCGATCAACACTGGCCATAATTTGCTTATTCTTTCGGGTGCGAAGGTGAAGCAGTTGCTGAACAGAATCAATCGGCATAGATCAGATCCTAATCTTTTGCTTGGTCAATCAACATTGCGTCACCATAACTAAAGAAACGATAGCGTTCTTTTACAGCATGTTGATACGCATTCAAAATATAATCACGATTGGACAGGGCTGAAACAAGCATTAATAATGTTGATTCTGGAAGGTGGAAGTTAGTAATCAAGCGATCTACCACTTTAAATTCATAACCAGGATAAATAAAAATCTGAGTATCACCAGTCCAGCCCTTCAGTTCGCCACCATTGGCTTGAGCTGCGCTTTCTGTTGCGCGTGTTGCAGTCGTTCCGACGGCAATCACTTTATTACCTCGATCTTTAGTGGCTTTAATCAACGCCATAGCTTCATCGCTGACTTGGCACCATTCACTGTGCATGATGTGATTTTCGATATCGGTTGTACGTACTGGTAAAAATGTACCTGCACCTACATGTAAAGTGACAAATGTCTTGTTTACACCTTTATCTTCGAGTTTTTTTAATAGTTGTTCATCGAAATGCAGAGATGCCGTTGGAGCTGCAACGCTGGCAATTTTTGTAGGATCATTAAATACGGTTTGATAACGTACAGTATCAATATCTTCTGCTTCTCGGTTGAAGTAAGGTGGAATAGGCAATGCACCATACTGATCCAATACATCTAAGATTGGTTTGGAAAATTCCACCACATAGAGATTTTCATGGCGCCCTTGAACCGTAACTTTAACCTCATCTGATCCGACAAAAAGCTCAGCACCTGGTTTTGGCGAGTTACTTGCTTTGATATGGCAATGAGCAATAAATTGATCAAGCATTCTTTCAACCAGAACCTCAATCGCACCACCTGAAGCACGCTTACCTTTCAAGCGAGCTTTCATCACCTTAGTATCATTGAGAACTAATAAATCACCTTCATTAAACAGGTCTAAAATATCGGTAAATTGGTGATCGTCATATTGGCCATCGGCTTTAAGATGAAGTAAGCGAGAAGCGCTTCGCTCTTCAAGAGGGTAACGGGCAATAAGTTCGTCTGGGAGTTCAAAGTTAAAATCAGAAAGTTGCATAAGAATATAAAAATGGAATCAGCAAAAATTTTGGCATTAGTATATGCTTTTTTTGCCCAGTTCGAGTTGAGTTTGGTGGTTAAAAAAGCATAATGCATACTATTGATTTAAAAATAGGCGCTTGAGTCAGGTTATGCATTGACAAAGAAAAGAAAAACGATATTATACCGAACACAACCTTTCCCGAGGTGGTGAAATTGGTAGACGCGGCGGACTCAAAATCCGCTGTCAGAGATGACGTGTCGGTTCGAGTCCGACCCTCGGGACCAAATACTTAAAGGCCTTCAAGCATATTCAGACTTGAGGGCCTTTTTATTTGTTTTAAATAAATAAAGGAATTTTAAAATTTCAAATGAAGATTTGATGAATAATATAAGATAAGGATTGAGTAAATTTTATTTTAATAATAAATAGTTATGGTTTATTCAATCGATCTTCACTAGACGCTTACGTTTTGTAAAGTATGACTCATGCTTTAGCTAGATATTCAGTCCCCAAAAATGCACTTTCTTAATATTTGAGAATGTATTAGTCTTGATGAAATAAGGTTTCATTTCTTTACTGTGAAATGAAAAAATAAAATGTAATCGATCATTATTCCCCTTTACTCCATGGCAGGATGTAGACATGAAAATAGAATTTATAGATGTCGATCAAGCTGATCAGCTCAGTGCCTGCAAAATGTCTCTTTTACTCGGTGTATCAACGCCAAAAAATCAACTTGAGAGTTTTTTAAGATTTGCGCGTGGCATTTTAAATGCGGAGTCAGCAATCTTAGCTTTTCATGATGAACCATATGTGTGGCATTCTTCTCCAAATGGATTTAAAGCTTTTAATGCCAATAAAAAAGCAAAATTATTACCATATTTCGCGGGACAAACTTCGATCAGTCGTGATCATCCTAATTATTCATCTTTTTCAGCACATATTCATCAACTCGGAGTTGATCACGAGCGAATTATAGCCATTGATTTAAAAGTGAATGATGATTTTTCAATTGGTCAAGTGATTTTATTCGATAATCAGCACCAACCTTTTGATGATCATAATTTAGAACTGGTTTATGATTTTTCAATGAGCTTGATTCGTATATTAGAGCTTCATTCGGATTATGCGGAACTCAAAGAATTATATGAACAACAATCGGCGCTTAATTTCAGTAAAACAAAATTCTTTCAAATCATTGCACACGATTTACGCGCACCATTTCATGGCTTATTAGGTTTTTCTGATGTATTGGCCAATGAGCGTGAAAGTTTGGATGAGGACAGTGTACAGAATATCGCTGAGTATTTACATGATACCGCTCAATCGACTTATAACTTATTGGAAAGCCTATTAAATTGGGCAATGGCTGAAGGCGGGAGATTTGTCTATCATCCTATTCAGTTTGAACTTAAACAGGTGACAAAAATCGTTTTTGATGTTTTAAACACGTTGGCTGTGAAAAAAAATATTCAATTAATTGAAAGTGTGCCGCAAGAGTTAAAAGTCTTTGCCGACATTAATATGATCACATCAGTGATTCAAAACTTGGTATCCAATGCTTTGAAGTTTACTCATGTGGATGGAACTGGAAAAGTTTATATCGAAGCATCAAAATGCGATCAAGGTGTCGAAATTGCCATTCGAGATACAGGTTTAGGTATGACACCACAGCAAATTGAGAAGCTTTTTCAACCGGATTTGAAGGTATCTATTCGTGGTACATCGGGTGAAAAAGGTGCTGGTTTAGGTTTGGTGTTATGTAAAAGATTTGTTGATTTGAATCATGGTGAAATTTGTGTCAGTTCTCAACAAGGTCAAGGTACGACTTTTAAAGTCATATTACCTGAAGCAGACATTCATGCAGCGTTACCTGCCACCCCAAATACGAGTAATCAAACATCTTTGGAAAAAGTGAACTAAATAGTCCACAAACTGCGTAAGGACTGATATAAAAGAGTTTTAGATTTATTCAGGCTTTTTTTCAAATGAATGCTGATCAGTTGCAAAAAACTCTTAGAGCCAGTCAATACGCGGAACAAGTTTATAATTTACATCAAACATTATTAGAACAAGATTATTCATCTGATCAATTTAATAAATTTTTAAGTACTGAACAAATCTATCACATTGTACAAAAAGAACTTGCCGACATTCAGGATGAAAAAGAATGGATGCAAAAAATTCGAATTTTGCGAGCACGTTTAATGTTTCGGTGGATTTGGCAGGATGCGAACCGCCTCATTTCAGTTATTACATTGACTCGTGAGCTTTCAGACTTTGCCGATGCCAGTATTGATGCAGCCAAAAGCTTCGCTTATCGTCCATTGCAAGCCAAACATGGAGAGCCGATCGGCTATAACGGTAAGCTTCAAGACCTTATCGTGATTGCAATGGGTAAATTGGGGGCTCAGGAACTTAATTTATCCAGTGATATTGATCTTATATTTGCCTTCGATGAGCAAGGTGAAACCAATGGTCGTAAATGTATTGATGTTCAGCAATTTTGCATCCTTTGGGGGCAAAAAATTATTTATTTGTTGGAACATATCACCGCGGATGGATTTGTATTCCGAGTGGATATGCGATTGCGACCATGGGGTGATGGTTCAGCACTAGCAATCAGTCATGCGGCACTTGAAAAGTATCTCAGTCAACATGGGCGTGAGTGGGAGCGTTATGCATGGATAAAGGCGCGTATTGTTACAGGAGGAAAGGAAGGGGATGAGCTGCTGGAAATGACTCGACCTTTTGTATTCCGCCGTTATGTGGACTACACTGCTTTTGCAGCGATGCGTGAAATGAAAGCGATGATTGAGCGTGAAGTTCAACGTAGAAATATTGAAGATGATATTAAACTTGGTGCAGGTGGTATTCGTGAAGTCGAGTTTATCGTTCAAGTTTTCCAGTTGATTTATGGTGGTTCAAAACTTGAGCTACAAGACCGTCAATGTTTAGTGAGTCTACATCATTTGGGGGTTGTTGGATTACTTGAACCTGAAGTGGTGGATGAGCTTGAAAATGCTTATTTATTCTTGCGTCGTGTGGAACATGCCATTCAAGCGTTGAACGACCAACAAACGCAATCACTGCCTACAGAACCTGACCAAAGAAATCGCATCGTAGAGACACTTGGATTTGAGAGTTGGGATGCTTTCTTAAATGTTCTCAATGATAAGCGCGCTATAGTAACTTATCAGTTTGAGCATTTAATTAAAGAAAAAGAAGTAGATCCATTGGTTGAAAGCTTTAGCCAAATAGAGCAGCAATTGAATGAAGTTTTAGATGAGTCTGCTAAAAATTTGGTTCGTGAATTTTGGTATGGACATGCCATAAAAAAATTACCCGCTAAAGCAGTTAATCGTTTAAAAGAGTTTTGGCCTCATCTGATTCAAGCTGTTCTTGAATCGGATAATCCACAAGTCGCTTTGGTAAGGCTGATGCCACTGGTTGAATCTGTGATGCGGCGAACAGTCTATTTGGTGATGTTAATTGAAAGTAAAGGAGCATTACAGCGACTCGTTAAAATGGCGACTGTAAGCCCATGGATTTGTGAAGAGTTAACTCATTATCCAGTTTTACTCGATGAGTTTTTATCGATGGATTTTGAGTTACCTAAACGCCAAGATTTGGAGGATTCACTCAGACAGCAGCTGCTGCGTATTGAAATTGATCAAGTGGAAGATCAAATGCGCGTATTGCGCTTATTTAAAAAATCGAATGTTTTGACTGTAGCAGCAAGTGATGTATTGGCTGAAAGTCCACTGATGCGTGTGTCTGATGCGCTCACCGATATTGCTGAGGTTTCAGTTCAAGCAACTTTGAATTTAGCATATCAAATTACAGCAAAAAAACATGGTTACCCAGTAGATGCAGATGGTCAACGTTGTTCAAAAAATCATATGGCATTCAGTGTCATTGGGTATGGGAAATTAGGCGGTATTGAACTTGGGTATGGTTCAGACCTTGATTTAGTCTTTATCCACTATATGGATGAGCAGGCAGATACAGATGGCTTGAAACCAATTAGTGGTTTTGAATTTGCGATGCGTGTTGGGCAAAAGCTCATGTCGCTGATGACAACCCAAACTTTAGATGGTCGTGTGTATGAGATTGATACACGATTGCGTCCTTCAGGAGAAGCTGGGCTTCTCGTCACAAGCCTTAAGGCTTTTGAGCAATACCAACTTAAAAATGCATGGCTTTGGGAGCATCAAGCGATTGTTCGTGCGCGTAGTATAGCGGGTGAGCAAAGCTTAAGAGAAAAGTTTGAGGAATTACGCTGTCGTATTTTAACTTTGCCTCGAAATGAAGAAACGGTGAGAGCAGAAGTGCTAAAAATGCGTCAAAAAATGAAAGACCATTTAGGCTCATCAAATGAGCAAAAAAAAGATGGAATTTTTCATTTAAAACAGGATGCAGGTGGTATCGTTGATATCGAATTTATGGCACAGTATGCAGTATTAGCATGGAGTGGGACGAATCCTGATCTCGCCCATTACTCCGACAATGTACGAATCCTTGAGGATGCCGCAAAAACTGGCTGCTTATCCAGCGCCGATGCGACAGCATTGATTCAAGCTTATCTCCGTGAACGTGCCGAGAGTCATCGTTTAGCCCTTGCAAATCAATCCATGCAAGTGAGTGCTGCGAATTGGCTCGATACCCGTAAGGTCGTTTGCAAGCTATGGCAAAGATTAATAGATCCAACTGCATCAGTAGTTGGATAGAAATGACTGTGTATAAAAATTTGGAGTTTAGGTCATGAATTTGGCTGATCGTGATGGTTTTATTTGGCAAGATGGACAATTAGTTGATTGGCGTGAAGCAAAAACTCACGTCTTAACACACACTTTACACTACAGTATGGGTGTGTTTGAGGGTGTCCGTGCCTACGAAACTCCGAATGGAACGGCAATTTTCCGTTTAAAAGAACACACTAAACGTCTTTTAAACTCTGCCAAAATTTATCAAATGAAAGTTCCGTTTGATCAGGCGGCATTAGAACAAGCTCAAATTGATGTGGTGCGTGAAAATAAATTAGCTTCTTGCTATTTACGTCCAATTATCTTTATTGGTTCGGAAAAGCTAGGTATTGCAGCGACGGATAATACAATTCATGCAGTGGTTGCTGCGTGGAGCTGGGGCGCTTACCTTGGTGAAGAAGCAATGGCGAAGGGTATTCGTGTAAAAACTTCTTCTTTTACACACCATCACCCTAACGTGACGATGTGTAAGGCGAAAGCATCAGGAAACTATACGCTGTCTATTTTGGCACACCAAGAAGTTGCGCACTCAGGTTATGACGAAGCAATGTTACTTGATCCACAAGGTTATGTGTGTCAAGGTTCAGGTGAAAACGTATTCTTAGTGCGTGATGGCGTGATTCATACCCCTGATATCGCTGGTGGTGCTCTTGATGGTATTACTCGTCAAACCATTATTACGATTGCGAAAGACCTTGGATATGACGTTGTAGAGCGCCGTATCACACGTGATGAATTCTATATCGCTGATGAGGCATTTTTTACAGGTACAGCGGCAGAAGTAACGCCAATCCGTGAATATGATGATCGTCAAATCGGTGAAGGTGTTCGTGGTCCAATCACAACACAAATCCAAAAAGCATACTTCGATGCCGTACAAGGTAAAGACCCTAAATATGCTCACTGGTTAACATATGTGAAGTAATTAATGCTTTGAAAAAAAGGACTCAATTGAGTCCTTTTTTAATCATCTTTACCAAAAATATCTCTGGTATACACTTTATCTGCAACATCATTTAGTTTATCGCAATGACGATTACTAATAATTAAATCTGCTCTTTTTTTAAATTCTTCCAGTGTTTTGATGATTTTTGAGTTTTGAAATTTTTTCTCTGAAAGTGTGGGTTCGTAAATAATGATCTTGATTCCTTGTGCTTTGAGACGACGCATAACACCTTGTATTGCTGACGATCGAAAATTGTCTGAACCACTTTTCATGACCAAACGATATATCCCAACAACGCTAGGGTATCTCTCCAAAATAGACTGTGCAATAAAATCTTTGCGAGTAATATTCGCGTCTACAATGGCTTGAATTAAATTGCTTGGAACTTGGTCGTAGTTGGCGAGTAATTGTTTAGTATCTTTAGGAAGACAATATCCGCCGTATCCGAATGATGGATTGTTATAAAATTTACCAATTCGAGGATCTAAACAAACACCCTCGATCATTTGGCGAGTGTCCAATCGGTATATTTGAGCGTAAGTATCTAGTTCATTGAAGAATGCAACGCGCATAGCTAAATAGGTGTTTGCAAAAAGTTTGATTGCTTCTGCCTCGGTGGAGTCAGTGAACAAGACTGGACAATCTTTTTTATAAGCACCCTCTATGAGCATGTTTGCAAATTGATGTGCTCGTTCAGAATTTTCACCCATTATAATTCTTGAAGGATATAAGTTATCCAGCAATGCTTTTCCTTCTCTGAGAAACTCAGGTGAAAATATAATATTCTGTGTTTCAAATTTACTTTTTAGTTGTTGGGTGTAACCTACAGGAACTGTCGACTTGATAATGATCGTCGCTAATGGATTAATACTTAAAATCTCAGTGATCACAGATTCAACACTTGAAGTGTCAAAATAATTGGTTGTAGGGTCATAATCAGTTGGTGTCGCAATAAGAATATAGTCTGCCTGAAAATATGCATCCACAGCATTAGTTGTTGCTTTAAAGTTTAATGGTTTATTACTTAGAAAATCAGAGATTTCTGTGTCTTGTATAGGTGAGATTTTCTTGTTCAATAAATTTACTTTATTTTGATCAATGTCTAAGGCGGTGACTTCATGATGTTGCGCTAAAATCATCGCATTTGAGAGACCGACGTACCCAGTGCCGACAATAGTAATTTTCATTATTTTAGTTCAAGCCAGATTAAATTTAATTTGACAAAATAGGGTTTCTAAGACGTGACAATTTAATGAAGATTTGATTTCAATTTTGACGAGTTTGAATTCTTATCGTTCAAGAATATTTTAACTCTGTGGTATGATGCAGCTATTGATTAGGTGGAATAAAACGGCATGTCAATACATGAAAACAATGTCTTATTAGAAGAAGAGATTGCACAAGAACAGAACATTGTTTTGTGTATGAAGTGGGGAACCAAATATGGTTCTGAGTATGTGAATCGTCTTTACAATATGGTGAAACGACACACGACTGTTGATTTCCAGATGGTTTGTCTCACTGACCGTACAGAAGGAATTGATCCAAATGTTAAATGCTTTCCTATTCCACCCTTAGCATTGCCTGAAGGCGCGCCTGAGCGTGGTTGGAACAAACTTTCAACTTTTGAGCCTGACTTATATGGCTTAAAGGGTAACGCGCTATTTTTAGATTTGGATGTTGTTATCGTTGATAACATGGATGATTTTTTCACTTATCCAGGTGATTTTTTAATTATTCACGACTGGAAACGACCATGGCGAATCACAGGTAATAGCTCAGTATATCGTTTTAAATTGGGCGCTTTCCCTGGATTATTACCATATTTTCGTGAGAACTTTGATGAGATCCGAAAAAAATTCCGTAATGAACAAGCCTATTTGTCATGGTATGTAGATAAACATGCGAAGCAAACCTATTGGCCAGATAGCTGGTGTAAAAGTTATAAATATCACTGTTTACAAAAAATCCCAATGGCGTTTTTTAAGCCACCAGTAAAACCTGAAGGTGCTAAAATTATTATTTTCCATGGTGAGATTAATCCACCTGATGCTGTGAATGGTGGCGGTGGTAAATGGTACCGCTATGTGTTGCCAAGTCAATGGATTAAGGATGCTTGGCGCTAAACATGGAAATGTTGAATAGACAAGAAAGAGCATACCGTTTATCTGTTGTGATGATGGTAAAAAATGAGGCTGAAAATTTAGCAGTTAGTTTACCTGCATTGCGTGGTTGGGTAGATGAAATCATTGTGCTTGATTCTGGAAGTACTGATCACGGACGTGAACTGGTCGAAGCTGCTGGCGGTCAATGGTTTGTGAATACAGATTGGCCTGGTTTTGGTAAACAGCGTCAATTGGCGCAAAGCTATGCGACTGGTGATTGGATTCTAGCGTTGGATGCTGATGAAGAAATTACTGAAGAATTAAAGCAAAGCATTTTAAAAGTTATCCAAAACCAACCTGCAAATATCGTTTATGGAATTAAACGCGTTGATTGTGTTTTTGGACATGAGATTGACAATCGTTATTGGTCAATAAAAGCGCATTGGCGTTTATATCCTAAATCATTTCAATATAACGATAATTTAGTGCATGAATCTATTGTTTTGAATCAAGCTAGAACAGAAACATTGAATGGATTCATGTTGCATCATACTGCACCTACACCAGAATTTTTACTCAGCAAAAGACTCCAATACGCGAAAGCGTGGGCAGTTGATCGTTTTAATCGTGGAAAATCAACTTCATCATTTGCAATTTTACTGCATGCATTCTGGGCATTTATAAAACAATATATTGTAGATGGTCGTTTTTTGAAAGGCCGCTATGGTTTTTTATACTCGTTAATATTTGCGCAATATACTTTTAATAAATATGCAATTTTGTATGATCTACATCATAACAATGCCGAAGGAAAGTTTGTTGCTGAACATCAAGCATTGCAGAATCTAACTTCAATCGAGCTTGGGACAGAAAAAAGATCCACTTTATCATTGGTGATTATTTTAAAAAATGAGTCAAGACATTTGGCAGATTGCTTAGATAGTGTGGTTGATCTCGTGGATGAAATCGTCATTCTAGATTCAGGAAGCACGGACAATACTCGAGAAATTGCTGATCGTTACGGTGCAAAATGGTTTGTAAATACTGATTGGAAAGGTTTTGGTAAGCAACGTCAATTGGCTCAAAGTTATGCCACTCAAGATTATGTGTTGGTTCTGGATCCAGATGAGCGATTAGATCAACCTTTACGTGACTCGATTGCAGAAATTCTAAAGCAGCCAGTACAGTATGATCGAGTGTTTAGTTTGGCGCGAGTGAATTTATTCTGTGGTGTTGAAGTTCAAAAACGAGGCTGGTACACCGACAAGCTTGCAAGACTTTATTCACGTGAGCATTTTAAGTATTCAGATTTAGAAGTGCATGAATCTTTAGACCAAAAAGGGGTTTCAGCACAATGTTTGCCAGGTTATTTGGCTCATTTGACCAACGATGATTTACACCATTTCTTGCTCAAAAATGTTCGATATAGTCATGATTGGGCAAAAGATAAGTTTAAAAATGGAAAAAAAGTCAGTTTAATTGCCTTAATATTTCGATCAATATTTTCATTTATTCGAGAATATATTATCCGAGGTGATTTTATTGGTGGAGCATATGGATTATTTTTGGCAATCGCTTCGATGGGATACACCTTTAATAAATATGTGATGCTTTGGCAAATGAATCAAGAGAAGAATAAATGAATATTGTAATCGCAAATATGTCGACGATTCCAGTTTTTGCTTACGGTGGAACGGAACGAGTTATTTGGGATTTAGCAAAAAAATTAGTCGAGTTCGGTCATAAAGTCACATTTATCGTCCCGAAGGGCTCAACTTGTGATTTTGCAGAAGTTATTGAAATTGATCCTTTTAAATCTTGGAATCAATTAATTCCTGAAAATACAGATATCGTTCATTTTCAATTCCAACCTAAAAACCTTGAAATTGATATACCTTATGTTGTGACAGAACATGGTAATGCTCAAGTGGGTGATTTGTTAGATAGAAATACTATTTTTGTTTCAAAAAATCATGCAGAGAGACATCAGTCGAACAGTTTTGTTTATAACGGCCTCGATTGGTCAAATTATGGTAATGTGAATTGGAAAGCCAAGCGTGATTATTATCATTTCTTAGGTAAAGCGGCTTGGCGTTTAAAGAATGTCAAAGGTGCGATCAATGTTGCTTTAAAAGCGAAGCAAAAATTAGATGTATTGGGTGGTGACCGCTTTAATTTTAAACGAGGCATACGCTTAACATTTTCTCCAAATATTCGTTTTCATGGTATGGTGGGCGGTCAAGAAAAACTCGCACTATTAAATGGTTCAAAAGGTTTGATTTTTCCAGTGCGTTGGCATGAACCATTTGGTTTAGCGATTATCGAAAGTATGTATTTCGGGTGTCCAGTTTTTTCAACGCCTTATGGGGCTATTCCAGAATTAGTTCCTCATTTTTGTGGAAAACTTTCACCTCAAACCGATGAGTTAGTCGATGCTATTTTGAATCAGAAATATGATCCTTTACAGTGCCACGAACATGTTAAAGAATATTTTAATGCTGAAAAAATGATGTATGGATATTTAGAAAAATATCAAATGGCTGTTGAGGGTAAAGCATTTAATTATCAAGCTCCATCATTATTGAAAGATAGCACTCATTTAGATTGGCATTAAAAATGCTAAACTCTCATGTAGTTTTTAAATGTATTGCAAATGTTCTAATGTGTAATTAGACAAACTAGAAAAACTAACTTTTATGGATAGATATTTTTTTAATTAATCTAAATTAAAGTATAATGTATATGTTTTTTTCATACTAGAACTGTTGAATGTGAAATTTATTAACAACCATAATGTATTAACTTTTTTTATTTTATAAGCTTAGTAAAAAGTAGATCCCCAATTTTATATGAAGAGTTTTGTTATAAGTTTACCTTCTGCTCATGAGCGAAGGAGTCATATCACTGAGGAATTTCACGCAAAAAAAATTGATTTTGAGTTTTTTGATGCTCTAACTCCCGATTTAGCCTACGAAATTATAAAATCCGATTTTGATTTTTTTGACCTGACTAAAATTAGTGAAGGTGAATTGGCGTGTGCATTGAGCCATATTACTGTTTGGAAGAAAGCGCTGAATGATGGTTTGGATTATGTTGCGATCTTTGAAGATGACATTTTTTTAACTGAAGATGCATCATTATTTTTAAAGGATAGTAGTTGGTTAGAACAAAATATAGATATTTTAAAGATTGAAACTTTCTTCGAGAGAGTAATTTTAAAAAAATCAAAATTAAGTAAAGAAAAACATGTAATAAGTGAGCTAAAAACAGATCACTTTGGGGCTGCGGGATATATACTTTCGAAAAAAGCCATAAAGAATATTCTAAACTATATTCAGCATCAAACAACGTTGAAACCATTGGATCACATACTATTCTCTGATTTGCTTAAACACAATGATTATATTGTTTATCAGTTGGAACCTGCCATTTGTATACAAGAGAAAGTTCTCAAGCAAGAAATTACGCTCGTTAGTTCGCTAGATGCTTACCGCAACAATTTTAAAGTACCAAAACAAATGTTGAGCATTGATCAAAAAATCAAACGAGAATTTCTTCGTTTGATTCATAAGTTGAGGCTATGTTTGTTTGCTAGAAAAGTAGAGTTTAAGTAGCTGAATTATGAGAAATTTTGTTATTAGCTTAGAGACTGCTAAGAGCCGACGTGAACACATAAGCATTGAATTCAATCGTCAAAATGTTGATTTTGAGTTTTTTAATGCGATTACACCTGATTCTAGTCAGAAATCGATTAATTTATTAGATCTAAATTTTCAAAAGACACAGCTTACAGAAGGTGAAATAGCTTGCTTATTGAGTCACCTCACTTTGTGGAAAAAAGCAGTTGATGAGCAATTTGATTTTATTACTATATTTGAAGATGATGTTTACCTGGGTCAAGAGAGTCATCTACTTTTAGAGAATTATAATTGGATACCAAAAGATACACATATAATCAAACTTGAAGTTTTCTCAAAAAAAATAAAAATGGCTTATCAAAAGCAAGCTATAGTACCTGGTAAACGAGCGTTGTATCAGCTGAATGGTATACACTTAGGTTGTGCTGGCTATATTTTATCTAGAAAGGCTTGTGAACAATTATTGCAATATGCTCGAAGTCTTGATGAAATGGTGGCTGTTGATCATATAGTTTTTGAATTATTTGATCAGTCAACTCAGTATACTCCATATCAATTAAGTCCTGGGTTGTGTATTCAAAGCGATATATTAAAGCCTACACAAAAAGAAATTTTTGAAAGTAGTTTAGAGCAGAATCGTCGTAAGCGTTTTGATATTCAAGTACAGCATATCAAGCAGAAATTGACGTTTAAACAAAAGGTTGTACGGGAGTGGTTTAGACTCATTCAGCAACTGTTGGATGTATATCAGCACCGAACAATTAAGTTTAAATAGGAAAAATATCGATGGGTAATGAGAAGGTTATTCTAGCTGCTGCTACAGGTTACAGTGTTTCTCAAATTTTAGCGTTCATAAACTCTTTAGATCATACTGGATTTGATGGTGAACTTGTTTTAATCATTTATCGTAAACAATTAGAAGAATATAGAAAACACTTAAAGCATATTCAACACTACACTATTAATTACCAATTTAGTTCTATGGGTAAGCTACACTATCGTAATGATTATGTTGGATTACTCAAACATAAGTTGGCACGACGTTGCGCCACTCTGTTTTTTCAATTTGTAGCTAAAATTCCAAGGCAAGGTTGGAAAGAAATCGCTTTGAACTATGCGAGTTATCCTCATGTAGCTCGTTTCTTTGAGTATCAAAAAGCGATTCGACTTCGTCCAAATGCTCAAAAAATTCTTTTATCTGATATTCGGGATGTAATTTTCCAAGCTCCACCACTTGATGGCATCGTACATGGATTGTATGTCGGGATGGAAAAACAAAAGGTTAAATTAAAGGATGAGGCTTATAACGCTGACTGGATTAAAGATGCATACGGTGTAGAAGTCTTAGAGCAAATGGGAATGCAGCAGATTTCATGTTCAGGAGTAAGCTATGGTGATCGAGAGTCAATGCTGGCTTATATTCAGTTAATGATAAGTGAGTTTTGTAATATTCCATATAAAATCATGTCGAATCGAATTTATGATCAAGCCATGCATAATAAGTTGATATTCGATGGTCGTATACCCAATATTCAATTCTGCCAACCCAATGATTCCAATATAATAACTTTAGGGTTATTTTCGCAAGAAGAGATATCTTTGTTAGATGGCAAAATAGTCAATAAAGATCAATCTGTGATTCCTATAGTGCACCAATATGATCGACATAAGTTTTTATTAAAAATTTTAAACCCTTAAGTATTTAATTTATATTTAAAAATTAATAATTTATTGATAATAGGTGAATCTTGTCAGATGAATACTGACTTAATTTAAGCAAGAGAAGAATGAAGAGGGAAGTAAGCTCAATGCTTATTTATCCGCATTTCCTTTAATCACCATATAAATAAGTGCGGCGATTGAACCAAAAGCTGCAATAAAACTACTCGTACTAAAGAACACGATACGCTGATAAGTGGTGAGGTTAAATAATTGTTCATTCAAGATATAACGCATAAATGCCCATTGCACGATGCAAAATACAATAATAATGATTGTATGACGACGAACATCAGGACGCATAGCCATATGAATGAACTCTTAAATATTTTCTGAGATTATGCCATTTTTGAGCGTTTATCTCAATGAAATAAAAACCCTGCAGTTGCAGGGTTTTTATTTAGATCAACAAAACGTTATTCTTGTGATTCAGCTTTTGGTTTTTCACGTAAGCGAATACCAAGATCACGAAGTTGAGTTGATTCAACTGGTGCAGGAGCTTGTGTTAAAGGACATTCCGCAGTTTTCGTTTTCGGGAATGCAATCACATCACGTATAGAAGAACCACCTGTCATTAACATCACAAGACGGTCTAAACCGAATGCTAAACCACCGTGTGGAGGTGCACCATAACGTAAAGCGTTCAATAAGAAGCTGAATTTCTCTTCTGCTTCTTCTTCACCAATACCTAAAGCTTCAAAAATTGCTTTTTGCATTTCTAGGTTATGAATACGAAGCGAACCACCACCGATTTCAGTACCGTTAAGTACCATATCGTAAGCAACAGACAATGCAGCACCTGGGTTATTCTTCACTTCTTCAACGCTAGATTTTGGTAATGTGAATGGGTGGTGAACAGAGGTCCATTTACCATCATCAGTTTCTTCAAACATTGGGAAATCAACAACCCAAAGTGGTGCCCACTCGCAAGTTGCCATCTTCATGTCATGACCGACTTTGATACGTAAAGCACCCATTGCATCGTTTACAACTTTCGCTTTATCTGCACCGAAGAATACGATATCGCCATTTTCAGCACCCACACGTTTTAATAGATCAAGCACGATTGGCTCGATGAATTTCACGATAGGAGATTGTAAGCCTTCGATACCTTTTTCAAGTTCGTTAACTTTGATATACGCCAAACCTTTTGCACCGTAGATGCCAACAAATTTAGTGTACTCGTCGATTTGGCTACGTGGAAGAGAGCCTGCACCTGGAACACGTAATGCAACAATACGACCTTTAGGATCTTTAGCAGGGCCAGCGAATACTTTGAACTCTACGTCTTGCATTAAATCTGCAACGTCAACGAGTTTAAGTGGAATACGTAAGTCAGGCTTGTCAGACGCATAGTCGCGCATTGCATCTGCATAGGTCATACGTGGGAACTTATCAAATTGAACATTAAGAAGTTCTTTAAACATCTTAACTGTTAAACGTTCCATTAAATCCATAATGTCATCGTCACTCATGAACGATGTTTCAACGTCGATTTGTGTGAATTCAGGCTGACGGTCAGCACGTAAGTCTTCGTCACGGAAACATTTAGCAATTTGGTAATAACGATCAATACCACCCACCATTAACAATTGTTTAAATAACTGTGGTGATTGCGGAAGAGCGTAGAAACTACCATTTGATACACGGCTTGGTACTAAATAGTCACGCGCACCCTCAGGAGTCGCACGTGTCAAAATAGGTGTTTCAACGTCTAAGAATCCGTTTTCTTCGAAATAGTTACGAATAAGGTTTGTTAATTTAGAACGGAAACGTAAACGCTCTAACATTTCTGGACGACGAATGTCCAAGAAACGATATTTCAAACGAATTTCTTCTGAAATATTAGTATTATCATCATTTAATGGGAATGGTGGAGTTTCAGACGCTGCTAGAACTTCAATTTCTTTACCTAATACTTCGATTTGACCACTCACCATGTTGGCATTTTCAGTACCAGCATAACGACGGCGAACGCGACCAGTTATTTTTAATACAAATTCAGAACGAGCTTTATCAGCTGTTTCGAAAGCTTCTGGTGTATCAGGATCAATAACCACTTGAACTAGACCATCACGGTCACGCATATCAAGGAAAATTACACCACCGTGGTCACGGCGACGGTGTACCCATCCGCAAAGTGTAACGGTTTGATCAATTTGAGCTTCGGTTAATGAACCGCAGTAATGAGTTCGCATCATAGCGTTAAAAATCCAACTATATGGGTTAATGAAAGCGTATACGTAAACAGCGTAACGCCTTTATACAAAGGGTGAATTATGCCTCTTTGAGACTACAGTCACAAGGAGAAGATTATGAAAGCCCTATTATTTAATGCAAATTTAAAATTAAGACGATCCTTCGAATAATTCCAATTGATCTAGGATTTGAAAAACAAGCGCACAAATCGTAAACGTCAATAGAAAGCCTCTAAAGAAATAATTAATTGAGAAGCCAATGTAACCATATAGGTCATTTAAAATGGCTGTATTGTAATTAGAGTTGAAATGAATAAATCCAAATAATCCACCTAATATTGAAATTAGCACGGATACCACAGCAAAAATAGTGATAGAACGAGTTACTCTGAATGGTTGACGGTAAGTACAAAAATATTGTTTTGCAAACCATAAAATAAAGGGTAAAACGATAATAGAGGTACCGACCTGTAAAATTCGATGGAGGGGGTAGTGTTGTCCGAAAAGATTGATTTGCTTAGCTAATAGGTCATGAAAAGCAAAGGTTCTGTAATCAACATGAGTTAAACCATCCCAAAGGATATGGCTGCTGATACCCAAGATTAATGAAATATTGATCAGCAAGAAGAACTGCAAGACAGATCTAAAGTTCGATAATTTTAAGGGATTGTAAATACCAACCCATCTAAAAAAAGTAGGTCTTAAAAGTGCATACCACAATAGACAGAATGCCATTCCCACCAATAAATTGGGATATAGCAATGCGCTCCATTGATGTGAGATTTGGATATGTTCATCTGTAAAAAGACGAAATAAGTCAGGGACCATGCAACCAATTGCTAGAGCAGAAATAGGAAGTGTTCCTTTCGATGCTTTATGCAAAATTGGTGCGAGTACAGCATGTGAAATTGTAAAGGGCATTGCTGAAATATATCAAAAAAATGCTATCCGAATTTTATAGATTAACATTGATATGTAACCCATTGGTTTAATTATATGAAGCTAATTAATTTGGAGTAAATGAATGAAATATGATTGAAGTTTGGTTGAAATGTTATATTATAACAACAATTGTAAATTCTCGAATTTTGAGCTTGTCGTATGAACTTTCATAAAAATATCATCACTGCCTCCGTCTTAGCAGTGATAGCATCCGCAGCACATGCTGATCAAAAACAAAAAAATGTTCAATTAGATACAATTTCTTCTACCGCACATCCATTGGTTCAAACAGCTGCTGACTTCGCTGTAGCGGATCATGTGATTGATCAAAAAAAATTATCCGAAAGACCAACAACCATAGGTGATGCGTTAGCCGATGAGTTGGGTGTTTATTCTAATCAGTATGGAACAGGTGCAAGTCGTCCTGTGATTCGTGGCCAAGATGGACCGCGTGTAAAAGTTTTACAGCATGCTTCTGAAACTGCAGATGTATCAACACTTTCTCCTGACCATGCCGTAACGGTTGATCCTATTTTGGCGAAGCAAGTGGAAGTTATCCGAGGACCTTCAACATTACTGTACGCAGCTGGAACTGTGGGTGGTTTAGTCAATGTGACTGATCAAAAAATACCGACACAAATGCCAGCTAATGGTCTAGAGGGGCAAGTGGGCGTCCGCTACAACTCTGGGAGTGATGAAAAACTTGCGAGTGCAGGTGTAACAGCAGCTATAGGTGAAAATTTTGCACTTCGTGTTGAAGGCACGAAGCATAAAGCCAATGATTATATCCCTTTCAAAGGTTACTTCACTGAACATCATCATGAGGGTGAGACAGAGTCTCATCGTGAAAGTGCTAAACGTGTAGAAAATACCTTCTCAGAAGGTCAAACAGTTAATGTCGGCGGCTCTTGGATCCATGATCGAGGTTTTGTGGGGCTGTCATATAGTAATCGACAAGATAAATATGGATTACCAGGTCATAGTCATGAATATCATGGATGTGAATTGCATGGAGATCATTTCCATTGTCCACCACCTAATTCAGTGCACGACCATGAACACGAAAATGCTGCAGGTCCATGGGTTGACTTAAAATCTAAGCGTTATGATCTACGAACTGAATTAAATGATCCATTAAAAGGATTTGAAAAGCTGCGAGCTCATTTAAGTTTTACAGATTACGAGCATGATGAACTAGAAGAAAATGAAGTTATTAGTAACTTTAAAAGTAAGGGCTATGATGGTCGTTTAGAGTTGGTTCATATCCCGTTGTTAGGTTGGGAGGGTGTTGTAGGTGTACAAGCATCTCAGCAAAAAATAAAACTTAATGCGCCTGAGGGACATGACCATGATGAAGTTGATCATGGTGACCATGATCATAGTGATCACGATCATGAACATCATGGTCATAGTCATGATGTTCTGATGGCGGATACAAAAACCAATAAGTACAGTTTATTTGCACTAGAACATAAACAGGTTGGTCCTGTGCATGTCGAATTGGGCGCTCGTGTAGACCATCAAAAAATTGATGTCGATTCCAATCAAAAGAACTACTCAGGGACTGCTGTTTCAGGATCAGCTGCAGCTAATTGGGAGTTCGCGCCAAATTATAAGTTGTCTCTAGTGGGGTCTCATCAACAACGTTTACCGCTAGCTCAAGAGTTATATGCAGATGGTCTTCATTTTGCAACAAACACATATGAGCTAGGTAATCCAGATATTGATAAGGAAACATCTAATAATCTAGAGTTAGGTCTCCATTATGAAGGTGATCAGCTCGATTATCATGTTCATGTTTATCACAATTGGTTTGATGACTATATTTATGGTGCAACTGTAGCTCAACAAGGCAATTTACGTGGACTTAAATATACGCAGGATAAGGCACGTTTTTATGGAACTGAGGCTCAGCTAGGATATCAAATTAATGATACTTACAAGGTGAGTGTGTTTGGTGATTATGTAAGAGGCAAGATAGAGGGGGAAAATGCTCCACGTGTTCCTGCTGGACGACTTGGTACAAAGGTGGAAACCAATTTTGCTGATGGTTGGTCTGGTTTAGCTGAGTATTATCATGTATTCACGCAAGATAAATTTGCTGACTTTGAAAAAGAAACCCAAGGTTATAACATGGTCAATGTTGGTGTGTCTTATGCTGGGCAGTTAAACAATCGCAACGATTATCGGGTTTATTTAAAAGCAAATAACTTGTTGGATGATCAGGTTTATTCGCACAATTCATTTTTATCGAATATTCCACAAATTGGACGTAATTTTACCGTCGGCGTTGAATACGGGTTCTAATTTAATTCAACGTGTTAAAAACAGTTTAATGCTTGAAAAAACGTAAATTAAAACCTAGTCTGAAAGTATCGGACTAGGTTTTTTGTTATGCGTCTATTTAAACGAATTCACCAAAAATTAAATTGGTCAAACCGACGTTATGTTGGTCTGATTCTCGGTATGCTGACCATCGGCTATTTAGCCTCAGCGCTATATCATATTTATAAACCATTACCAGAAGGGCTTAATTATTCCGGTAAATTACGGCATGCAAATGTGAAATTCCTAGCAGACCAAACTTATATAGATACGGCGGGTCAGCGACAGCAGCATCAGATTTTTGATGAAATTCTCAATCTTATTGAGCAAGCGCAAACCACAATTGTGTTAGATATGTTTCTGTTCAATCCTGAAACTGGTCGGTCTCAAAATCAACATCGCGCCTTAACACAAGAACTGACCCAAGCACTCATTCAAAAAAAGCGTCTAACACCGAATATTGAAATTAAATTAATCACTGATCCTATAAATTCAGTTTATGGTGGAATAATCCCAGAGCACTATCGACAACTCAGACAAGCAGGAATTGATGTCATAGAAACAGATTTATCACCATTACGCGCATCGAATCCACTGTGGTCGGGCATTTGGTATTTTTGTTGTCAGAGTTTAGGTAATAATGCTGAGAAAGGTTGGTTAAATAATCCTTTCGGGGAAGAAAAAATTACCATTCGAAGCTATTTAAATCTTTTTAATTTTAAAGCGAACCATCGTAAAACCATCGTAGTAGATACATCCGAGGGATGGAAAACACTAGTGACTTCGATGAACCCACATGATGGAAGCTCACGCCATTCCAATGTAGCACTTGTGGTCGAAGGGCATACAGCTGTCGATATTTTAAAAACTGAACAATCAGTGGCTTTATTTTCTAAAGCAAATATTCCAATGGTTATTGTGGGAGATGTACCAGAAGATAAACTGTTGCCGAAAGTGCAAGTACTGACAGAAAAGGCAATATATGATGAACTGCTGAAACTGATTGAATCTGCTCAAGGTGCTGATGCAAAAATAGATTTGGCAATGTTCTATTTATCAGAGCGAAAAATTATTGAAGCCTTAATTGAAGCTCATCAACGCGGTGTTGAAATTCGTGTTTTACTAGACCCGAACAAAGATGCATTTGGACGTACTAAAAATGGTATTCCAAATCGTCCTGTCGCGACAGAGCTCTATAAAGCTGGAATAGACGTACGCTGGTGTAATACACAAGGTGAGCAGTGCCATTCAAAAATGATTATTAAGCGTAGTTCAGATCAGGTTGAACTGATTTTGGGGTCGGCTAATTTTACTGCTCGTAATTTGAAAAATTATAATTTAGAAACTGATTTACGTGTTATTGGCTCTTCAAATCAGCAAGTTTTTAAAGATGCAGTACAGTATTTTGATACTGCTTGGATGAATTTAGAGGGTAAGCAAATGAGTGTTGATTACTCAGAATATGCAGAAGATTCAAAAATGAAATATGCCATTTATCTATTCATGGAATGGAGTGGTCTCTCAACCTTCTAAAAAAAATCCCTCTAAAGAGGGATTTTTTCATTTATGGATTCGGTGGAACTAATTTATCGAGTTCCTTATCATCAATCTGATCGAGCTCTTTAATGTCGGTTTTAATTTTCCACTTAGACTCATCCTCAACAGGTTGAGGTAAACGTGCTTCTAACCAATCACAAACCACATCTGGCGTAAAATCAGGATGATTACACTGAATCACCCAAGATAAGAATTGTTTCGCCTCACCATTCATATAGGGTGGAGGAGACACTGGTAAAAACTGAGTGGGTAGGCGTTCATTTTTAGAAATGTAATTCAATACATGACCAAGTTCTTGAACCGTTTGCCAAGCTAAGGCATGGTCGATATTGATTTGAAATTTAAACCACCATGCATGTTCACCATCAGTGCCATAAGAATCGATATAGTTTTCTTGGACACTCGGAACTTTACAAAAAAATTGGTGCAGGCGATCAAAACTCATTTCAGGCACGGTGGATAATCTCGCAAAGTTAAAAATGGTTAGTCTAGCAGATTTACAAACAGACTCATGCGGATAAATAAAAGGTCTAAAGTATTAAATTTAAAATTTTAAATAATGTTCAAGATTTCTACATTATTGATCTATATTTAAGCTTTAGAATGAGTGTTGAAAACAAAAGTAATCTTACATTTGGAATGAGGTAATAGAGATGAACAATACATTATTGGTTAAGACTCTATTGGGTTCAGTGATTCTTTTAATAACGAGTCATACTTTTGCAGATAGTTGGGCTAATTACCAAGGTTCTAAGGTTCGACCTGTAAAACCAACACAGACTCCAATATATACTGGTAATGCAGATCGTCTAAGTAAGCCAGTCCCATTGCAACAACCACGTTTTGCTCAGAATAGACCTCAATTACAGCGACCATATCCTCCTTATCCAGCGTATCCGCAGCAGAATGGGATTACAGTGATCTATCAACAGTCTTTACCGACCACGACGACATATTCTAGCAAGCAGTCAAGTTTCGTAAATGGGCAGGGTGGTACTATTGAAATGAGTCAGTATATGCTGATTTCAGATTGGCGTCGTTATGGTCTTCCTGCACCACAAGTTGGAATGCATTGGATATACCAAAATGGTCGATATATCCAGATGCCAAATGATCGTTAGATGCTTAATCCAATTTGTCTAAGCCATCTTTATCTAAGCCAACTCATCATCTTCAGGGCGTGGTGTTTTTCCAAGTGGTAAAGGTTTATCTTGGTGTTTATCTCGGATCACTGATGGAAAATTCCAAGAAGCAAAACGCACGACCAATATAGCGAATGCTAGGATTAAAATTGATCCTGTAATAATGACTAAATCAATATCAGCTTTATGGTCATGTTGAATATCTGAAATTAACAGACGTGTCAGGGCAGTGATGGCGATATAGATCAGAAATCTGACGGGCATATGATTGGTCTTAAAATAAATACCTACCATCGCACCTAGCTCTAAATAGATAAATAACAACAGAATGTCATCAATCGTTGCATATTGTTTTACCGTAAGAATATCAATCACGGTATGTCCTGCAGACCAAATTACCATGCAGCCAATAATAAAGAGCGCAATATAGTGGAAGCTCTCAACTGCTAGATTTCCAAAACGATCTAATAAGGATTCGATTTTTTCTACGCTAATATCTTTTTTACTCATGACATCTCCTCCTTTGAAAAAACCTGATGGTTTCATTGGAGTGATGCAAAATTCATGCTCATCTTATGCCTAAGCAGGGAAGACTATTATGAGTTGCTTTGAAAATAAGCAAATTTCAGATAAAAAAAAGCCTGAAGAATCAGGCTTTTTTAAGATAAAACTTATGATTGATTTGTGAAGTAATCTTCGCTAAATCCCATCACGATTTCAGAGCTAGCTTTGATGCGAGCTAAACGTGTATTTAATTCAGGTAAAACGCGTTGGATGTAGTAGTTCACCAAAGATAATTTGTTCTCATAGAACTCACCTGATTTTTCACTCGCAGCTTTAGCAATTTTAGCAAACATATAGGTAAAGCTGAGTAAGCCTACCGCATGTAAATAATCCAACGCAGCAGCATTCGCATAATCAGGATTTTCCGCAGCACGTTCAAGAACAACTTGAGTAATCGATTCAAGTTCAGTTGCAGCATCAAGAGTGGCATCTTTGATGTAATTTAAGTCCGCATCTAATGCATTTGCAAAGTCACGAATTTCTTCGATATATTCTGCGATGAATTGTCCATTACATTTAATCGTTTTACGACCAATTAAATCTTGTGATTGAACGCCGTTCGTTCCTTCATAAATTTGTGAGATACGAAGATCACGGATACATTGTTCCATACCCCATTCACGAATATAGCCGTGACCACCAAAGACCATTTGGGCATCTAGTGTCGCATTGAAAGCAGTGTCTGTTAAATATGCTTTTGCGATTGGTGTGAGCAAAGCAACACGATTATTTGCTTTTGCAACTGCTTCTGGATCCGTCGAGAACTTTGTAATATCCAGTTGTTGACCTACATATACTGCAAATGCACGTGATGCTTCATTGTTCGCACGAGCATTTAAGAGCATACGACGTACATCACCGTGTACAAGAATACTATCAGCAGGTTTATTCGGAGATTTCACACCTGTTGCACTACGACCTTGTAAGCGATCAGTGGCGTATTGAGCAGCATTTTGATAAGCAAATTCTGAAGCGCCTAAACCTTGGATACCCATGGACAAACGTTCATAGTTCATCATCACGAACATTGCAGCAAGACCTTCGTTTTCTTTACCGACTAAATAGCCTTTTGCACCGTCAAAGTTCATCACACATGTTGCAGAGGCTTTGATCCCCATTTTGTGTTCAATAGAACCAGGGCCTACAGGGTTACGATCACCCAAAGTACCATCTTCATTCACTAAGAATTTAGGTACAATGAACAGAGAAATACCGCGTGAACCAGCAGGAGCATCAGGCGTTTTTGCTAATACAAGGTGAATAATATTTTCAGCTAAATCATGGTCACCACCGGTAATAAAAATTTTAGTACCTGTGATGTTGTAAGTACCATCTTCATTACGTTCAGCCTTAGTTTTAATAATGCCTAAATCAGTACCTGCGTGAGGCTCTGTGAGACACATCGTACCTGACCATTCACCTGAATAGATTTTAGGAAGATAGGTTTCTTTTTGTTCTTGAGAAGCATAGCTATTTAATGCCATACCCGCACCCACAGAAAGAAGTGGGTAAAGCATAAATGATGGGTTGGTTGCAAAAAGCATTTCATCTGCAAGCACAGTCAGCATTTTTGGCATGCCTTGACCGCCCCATTCTTCGTCAGCACCTAAGCCAATCCAACCACCTTCTGCATATTGTTGGAACGCTTCTTTAAAGCCCGCTGGTGTGGTAACAGATCCATTATTATAAGTTGCGCCTTCTTCATCACCTGTGCGATTTAGGGGAAGGGTTACGTTTTGAGCGAATTTAGCCATCTCTTCTAAAATAGCTTCAGCTGTCGCAGCATCAATATGAGCTAAATTCTCATTTGATTGCCAAAATTGTTCAGCTTGAAATACATCATTCAAAATGAACTTCATATCTGTAAGAGGCGCATTATAGATTGGCATTTTCGTTCACCTTTTTTTTGTTTAAATATCTTTAGTTCTTAGCAGTCTATCGAAGCATATTAGGACTTGTTAGACGACTAAAGGTTAATATCTCGAATTTATTTATAAAGAAAAAGGACGGCCAAATCTATGACTGTCCTTTTTCTTTTACACATATTTAATATGGATCATTAGAATGCAAAATGTTCAGCATCCAAAGTCATTAATGGTTCTAATCCACCTGCAATTACGTCAACATGTGAGCGAACGCGTGGAAGGATCTTCTTGAAGTAGAAGCGAGCTGTTGTGATTTTCGCATTGTAGAAGTCAACTTCAGTTGAACCTGCTGCAAGTTGTTGTTGAGCAACTTGAGCCATGCGAGCCCATAAGAATGCTAGCGTTACATAACCAGAGAAGTATAGGTAATCTACTGCAGCAGCACCTACTTCATCAGGGTTTTGCATCGCGCGCATACCGATCTGCATAGTTAAATCGCCCCATTCTTTGTTGAGTGCAGCCAAAGGTTCAACAAACTCTTTCAAGTCTGCATTATCTTTGTTTGCTTCAGCGAATTTGTGAATGATTTTGGTGAAATCTTTCAACATCGCACCTTGAGTTTGCAGTACTTTACGACCTAACAAATCAAGTGCCTGAATTTCAGTGGTACCTTCATATAAGCAAGCAATACGTGTATCACGAACAATTTGCTCCATACCATGCTCTGAAATGAAGCCGTGACCACCAAATACTTGTACGCCTTTGTTTGCAGCTTCATAACCAACTTCAGTTAAGAATGCTTTAGCAATTGGCGTTAATAATGACAGAATATTATCTGCAAATTTACGTTCTTCTTCAGTCGCGCCTTTCTCAACGATATCAGCATAGTGAGCGAGGTAATACACTAGAGCTCGACCACCTTCAGCAAATGCTTTTTGCGTTAAGATTAAGTTACGAACTGCTGGATGCACAATAATAGGATCTGCTTCTTTTTCAGGTGCTTTAGGACCAGAAAGTGAACGCATTGCTAAACGATCTTTCGCATATGCCAAAGCGCCTTGGAAAGATGATTCAGCAGCAGACAAACCTTGTACAGCTGTACCAATACGTGCAGTGTTCATGAAGGTGAACATAGCATTCAGACCACGGTTTTCAGGGCCAATCAAGTAACCTGTTGCACGATCAAAATTGATCACACATGTGGCGTTACCGTGGATACCCATTTTGTGTTCAATCGAACCACAACGAACAGCGTTGCGCTCGCCAACTTCACCATCAGCAGTTAAGTTAAACTTAGGTACGATGAATAATGAGATCCCTTTAGTTCCCTTCGGAGCACCTGGTAAACGCGCAAGAACGATGTGAACAATGTTGTCCGCCATGTCATGCTCACCAGCGGAAATAAAGATTTTCTCACCTGAAATCGCAAAACTACCATCTGCATTAGGTTCAGCTTTTGTGCGGATAATACCAAGGTCAGAACCCGCATGAGATTCTGTTAAACACATGGTACCTGTCCACTCACCTGAAATTAGTTTTGGTAAGTAAGTATTTTTTTGCTCTTCCGTACCATGGTGTTCAATTGTACGAACTGCACCATGAGATAGACCTGGGTACATACCCCATGCCCAGTTCGAAGAACCGATCATTTCAGAAATGATAATGCCTAAAGAGTTTGGTAAACCTTGACCACCATATTGTTCTTCAGCAGCTAAAGATGGGAATCCTAATTCTACATATTTTTTATATGCTTCTTTGAAGCCTGTTGGAGTAGTAACTACACCATCATTCCAAGTACAACCTTCACGGTCACCTACTTGGTTAAGTGGAGATAATTCGTTTTCACAGAAATCTGCAGCAGCTTCTAAATATTGATCAACCAACTCACGGCTTACGTTTTCTTGGAATGCAGGGAGTTTTGAAAAGTGTTCTTCAGCATTTAATAATTCATGCAAAACGAATTGCATATCACGTAAGGGCGCTTTGTATTGTGGCATATCGGGTTCCTCAATACTGGTTAAACCAGATTTATAATCCTAATAAAAAATGTCGTGTCATCTACGACACCTATTTTGTTCTATTACATCGTGCAATAAGTTATTGCTTGGTACAAGTTTTATAGCCATATTCTGTGTGACTGTAAAGTCAAAGAAAAAATATTAATTTTGGCTAAGTGTTTAGAGTATAAAGTTTTTTCGTGAATTATATGTGAACAGAATAGTCAAAAACGTAATAAGTTATGACATAAAAAAAGGCGCAACATGCGCCTTTTTAATATTCAATCACTTAGTAGTGAGTTGAATTGAATTATGCGGATTTTTTTAAGTCTGGTTTAACGAGTGGTTGATTTGGTTTGAAATAAACTTTACATACACCGTTGATAGTCTGTTCACCCACTTTGATTTGAACTTTTTTACCGTCAGTTTGTCCATTGCATGCTTGAAGTTTTGCATTTTGACTAACTTGCTGTTGCATCAAACGTTGATCAAATTTTTGAACAAGCTCAGCACGTTTGGCATCTGTGAGCGGTTCACCTTTTTGTGAACGGTTAGCTTGGGCCGAAGTTGGCTTTTCAGCTTTAAATTGGGCACGTGCTTGCTCATGCATTTTTTTCATATCAGCACGATCCGCTATGAAACGGATATGACAAGTACCATCAATATTTTGTTTATCAGTTTTGATTTGAACAGTTTGACCTACAACTTTGCCGTCGCATGCTTGACGAATTTGCTGCATCATCGCTTTACGGTCAGCACGCGCTTGTTTGAATTGCTCGCGTTGTTCAGGTGTTAAACGTTCTTTATGATGATGTTTTTTATCATAGTGACCCTTTTTAACTTCTTGAGGTGCTTGAGTTGTTGTTTGACATGCAGTAAGTGCGCCCATACTGATTAAACCAGTGGTCACCAATACAATTTTGTTCATCGCTTTCATTATGTTTATCCCCAAAGTTGTTTGGATTCGGTATAGGTAAAGATTAAATAATAAAGATGAAGAAACAATGGAGAGTTTTTTGAATCAGTGTTAGATACAATACTGAAAAACGAAGAAATAATGTGAGTTCAATTTGAATATACGTCGCGTACCAATCGCACTACGCTTATTTTTTACAGTACTGTTAACGACATTGCTCATTACGACGGTTAGCTTAAGTGTGCTGCATTGGACGATGCAAAAAAACTTCACCAAATATGTAGCTGATGTAGAAATGCAAAAGCTTGATCATCTAATCGATAATTTAGCGGGCGTATTCTCTGTTTATCAAGATTGGGGCAATGCCGTTCAAGCTCAGATTTTACAAATTGAAGGTGAAGCTGCACCCGATGATTATGATCGACTATCACGTTGGTGGTTACGTCGCCAATATGATATTGCATTGCAACAGCGTTATTTCAAAGAGCATACATTAATTAGCGAAATTGAGTCACAAAGAACGCAAACTATTAGTCCAGAAGAGCTGAAAGTCTTAGAAGAAAATTTACCTTCTGCATTTCAGCCATTTGAAGGATTGCGTTTCCCATTAAGTTCAAATCAGAATCAGACAAGAACCACGAACAGTTCTGATAAATCACATGAAAATAAGCTTTCTAGTTTGAGAACTTCTGAATACCAGCAGGGCAAGAAACTATTTATATCTATGTCTGATCACTTGGGTTTAAGTTCTAGACTTTCCTTATATGATGCAAAACAACAGTTTATCTTGGGTGAACCATCAGAGAATATGGTGTCGTATCGACCGATCACAGTTGATGGAAATATTGTGGGGTATCTCGGGCTAAGACCTGTTTTAGATCAAGATGATGCTTTAAGTATTAATTTCTTTAGCAATCAAAAGCGTTATTTATTTTTAATATATATTCTGACATTTATTTCGAGTTTGGTTGCTGCCTTATTATTAGCAACTTATTTTAGAAAGCCAATTCAACGCTTATTAAATGCAACACGAGAATTAACCAAAGGGAATTTTCAGCATCAGGTGAAAGTAAATCGTAACGATGAGCTTGGCGATCTTTCGACTGAAATTAATCAGTTAGCTGTGATTCTAGATCAGCATGAAAATTCTAGAAAGCAGTGGGTTGCAGACACTTCGCATGAGTTAAAAACGCCGCTGGCTGTTTTGCAAGCACAAATTGAAGCAATGCAAGATGGAATACGTAAACCAACGCCTGAACATTTTGCTTCAATGTTGGCACAAGTTTCGAGTCTGAAAAAATTAACACAAGATTTGGCTGCGTTAGCACAAGCTGAAGCACAACAACTCAATTTTGATTTCAATGAAATTGACCCTTGGAGTGTCGTGTTAAATGAGATTGAAAATTTCAAACCTAAATTTGAACAAGCCGATCTCACGATTAGCGCAGAGGGGCATGGAACGAAATTACAATTAGATGTAGATCGTTTTAAACAAATTATGGTCAACTTACTCGGTAATACTATTCGCTATACGGAAGCCGGTGGAAGAATTCATGTGCATACGATCGAAAACGATAAGACTTGGTCGGTGATTGTTGACGATAGCCCATTAGGTCTTACTGATGAGCAATTGGCTCATTTAGGTGAGCGTTTCTATCGAGCGGATGATTCTAGAACACGTAGTACTGGCGGAACTGGATTAGGTCTAGCATTATCGTGCAAAATTGCACAAGGCATGAAGGGCTCCTTGAAGTTTGACCACTCACCATTGGGTGGATTGCGCTGCATCCTCACATTTCCAAAGAAATCGTTTTAAATTGAAGAAGGGTGACATATGAAACATGTGATGCTGGTTGAAGATGAAGTAGAACTTGCTCAATTGGTGCGAGATTATCTTGAAGCAGCTGGCTTTGAAGTCAGTATGTTTCACGATGGTCAAGAGGCTTATGATAGCTTTTTACAACGTAAACCAAGTCTAATGGTTTTAGATTTGATGGTACCTCGTATGGATGGTCTCACGATCACCCGTAAAGTCCGTGAGCAGTCTGATTTGCCTATTATCATGGTGACAGCACGAACGGAAGAGATTGATCGTGTACTTGGTTTGAATATGGGGGCGGATGATTATGTTTGTAAACCATTTAGCCCTAAAGAGTTAGTTGCTCGTGTTCAAGCAGTGTTGCGACGTTTAGATCGTAAAGCAGAACCTGAAGAAAATAATTTATTCCGTATGGACAAAGGTCAACAACGAATTTGGTATCAAAACAAATCTTTAAATTTGACACCTACAGAATTTCGACTTCTTGAATTATTTTTAGAACACGTAGGTCAGGTGTACTCTCGTGCGCAATTATTGGATCATATCAACCCAGACAGTTTTGAAGTGGCAGATCGTGTGATTGATAGCCATATCAAAAACTTGCGCCGTAAAATCTCGGATGCCGCGGAAACAGGTAATCGCCATGAATGGGTTCAAGCTGTTTATGGGGTGGGATATCGTTTCGAATATCCTGAAGATTGATTCTTTGTGATAAAAAAAGCGAATCTAGAAGTTCGCTTTTTTTTGGTGCGTTGGTTTTGGTTAGGGTCTCTACAATTGGCCATTTCATATGCAACTTTCATGTAACTTTGTTAGGATATGAGCTTATTAGAGGTGGCTATCGTATTTTTATTTAAAGTAAGCTTCGACTCTAGCTTTTACTATAGGATCAACATCATCAACCATATAAAAGCAATATCTATATTTTTCGATCAAAACACTAATATATTTTTGTTTATCAGGAACTGTGTGCTTTAACATTATCTGTGCAGCTACGGTTATTAAGTTATTTGATTGGCGCATCAAGGTGATCAGCATCTCATCTTCATATCCCATAACATCTCTAGTAAATGACTGTCTTCCAGTATGTACTATGGAGTTAAGTTGCTTCAAATGATATTTTTTGAAATCACAAAGGGTCTGAATTATTGGCTGAGCAGGTAAGTTTGAAGCACCAAGCTTATCAAGCATTTCAGAAATCATTGGACATGTGTCGAATTCAAATTGCTCTTCAAATGTGTAACTAAATTGCAATTTTGATATTTGATGATTACTTGCAAGAAATAATAACCAATATGCTCTGACTACAGCTTCAAATTGTGATCTAAGTAGAATCATAGCTTGTGTTGGTAGATTTGAAGATAATAAACCACTTACTCCAAGCCCATGCTCAAATGAGATGTAAATACATTGTTTAACTAAGTCCAAACGCGGCCCACAATCGATAATGTCACTATTAATAATTTCTTGTTTTAGCTCTAAGATCATCTGAGTTGATAATCCAAAAAGTTGTTCTATATCCATAATGAATATCGTACTCATAGAGTTGTAATGATATAACCCAAATATAGAATAAGTTTTTCGTATTACTACTATTTATTAATTTAGCGTAATTATTGTTATAGAAAAGCAATTTTTAACTTTATTCAAATGACTCTGAGTAAAGCGATATGCTTTTGTTCGGCTTTTTTAAGCTTCGATACCACAAGATTATAGGAGTTGGAGATCAAATCTTTGATAAGCTCTTCATCCAATTCAGATTCATCATAGATTGAAACCCAGTGTCGTTTATTCATGTGCCATCCAGATCGAATATAAGGATAAATATCTTTTAACATATGTCCACGATCTGGTTCGACTTTTAAATTAATCGCAGCTTTGCCTTGTAAATGAAATGCGAGCAAAAAGACTTTATCCATAATTTTATAAACATCACATCCCTCACCAAACGGTTGACTGACAGTGACTTCAGGAAGTTTTAAAGCTTGTGATGCTGCCAATTGATGTAAATGCATAGTAAAAACGAATGGGTATTGTGGATAATGATTAAATTATCCACAGAATGAGAGAGGTTTGTGAATAACTTATGATGAACAACTGACTTGAATTTCAGGGACGTCGCTAGCTAAAGGGCCTAAGTCTTCTGGTTGTTCAAGATGTTCTTGTTTGGTGTATGGTGTTTGAAGAAGTTTGAACAAGCGATCAACTTCAGAGAAATCATCACGTTCAGCAAGTTCAATTGCTTTCTGTGCCATATGGTTTCGTAGAACGTAGTGTGGATTGGCTGTTAACATCGCTTGATCGAGATCGTCAGTGTCTTGATTTTCCCGTATTGAGAGATATTGGTGAAGAAACCGCTCAAATGCGATACGATCAAGGCAATCATCTTTGATTTGTTCATACGCTTTATTCTGTAAACGAATAAAACTTTGGGTGTAATCAAGTTGTTCTGTTTGTAAAATATGTAGAAAAGCCATACCACAATCAAAGCTATCTTTATGAAAACTTGGTAATCCCATTTTTTGACTTAAACCAAGTTTATAGTGTTCCAGGAACGTTGGTTCATAGTGCTCTAAACAGTAAGACAAGTCTTGTTTCCATTGCTCTCGATCATAATTTTCTGGACAAAGATGAATGAGACTATTTAACCAAGTCCATAAATTCCAGTGCCCGATACTCGGTTGGTTCTGATACGTATAGCGTCCTTGGTAATCAGAATGATTGTTGATCCAATTAGGACGGAAACGCTCCATAAAACCATAAGGTCCGAAATCTAAAGTTGAGCCGGTAATATTCAGGTTGTCAGTATTCATGACCCCGTGCGCAAAACCAATCAGTTGCCACTTGGCGATCATGATCGCAGTACGTTGAATGACTTGAGTTGCAAAAGAAAGAACAGGTTGTTCTGTCTCCAAACATTCAGGGTAGTGCCATTCAATGCACTTTTGTGTAAATTCTTGCAGTAGATCTGGCTGAAATTGATTAATCCACTCAAAGTGACCTAAGCGAATATGTGTATCACACGTACGCAACATCATCGCGCCACGTTCAAGTTTTTCTCGTTGTACACCTTGATCTGATGATACAAAACCAATCGCATTACTGGATTGAACACCTAGGGCATTGAGGGCGTGTCCAGCCAAATATTCACGAATAACGGAACGTAACACTGCACGACCATCGCCTCTCCGAGAATAGGGGGTAGAGCCAGCACCTTTAAGATGTAAATCGACCGTGTTGTTATTTTGATCCAGGATTTGAGCAATGAGTAAACCGCGACCGTCACCAAGCTGTCCAGCCCATTGTCCAAATTGGTGACCCGCGTATACCATCGCCAAAGGTTCAAACTCAGCAAAAGTTTTTTGCCCGCTACAGATTTCTACCCAGTTCATCTTATCTTCTTGAGTCCACAGTAACTCATCTGCAAGTGCTTCATTAAAATGACCAGGTTTAGCCCCTTTTAGCGGAAGAGGTTGTTGATGATGATACAGTCGAGCGGGTAGTGTGTTATAGCGAGAATTGAACTGCATATAATTTTTCAAAATGTGATGAACAACTTTGACTATAGCAAAATTCGATACATAAAACTGTGACTGCTACATTGGAAATGGTATCGAAAAAATAAAAAAAGCCCCGATCAACGGAGCTTTGGAGTAACTGAAGAGTCTCTTGAATGAGTTATTCAGATACTGGTGATTTCTTTAAATTACGAACCAATAAGTTCAATGTCTCTCTATGATGAGATAAACGTTGTTCAACCAATTGGAATTCAACTTTCAGTTTGCTATCCATTAAGTGAATTTTTTCAGCAACAGCTGCTTTTTTGGCATTAATTTCTTGCTCTTTAAGCTTCGCCCAATCATTTAAAGTTTGCGTAAATGCTTCATATTCTTGAGCAATTTTTGTTTTAACTGTCACGATATCATCATTCACGTTATGGCCGTAAACAGCGAGATCTTGTTGGGCATATTTAAACTTCATTGCAAGCTCAGCTTTTTTAATATTAAAACTTGGAATACGTCGTAAGTTTTTTGCGAGCCCTAGTTTTGAACACGTCCAGATCAACCATTTAGTTGGGTCGTACTGCCACCATTTTGCGCCATTGCGATAGTCGTATTGGAAGATATGATGGTAGTTATGATAACCCTCACCCCAAGTCGCAATAGCAAGAACAAAGTTGTCACGTGCAGTATTTTCATCTGTGTACGGACGTTTGCCCCACATATGGCATAGCGAGTTGATAAAGAAAGTCACATGGTGGCTTAAAATTAAGCGCATTAAACCACCCAACAATAACACTCCCCAGACATCACCAACTGCCCATCCAATAGGAAGAAGAATAGCGGCATGAACGACAATCACGAGAGGGATGTAATATTTATCTTGGAACATGACAATTTTGTCAGCCAATAAATCAGGGGCGTTTTTGTAATTTGCTTCAGCTGCTGGATAGTTGCGTAGCATCCAACCGATGTGCGCGTACCAGAAGCCATTGTTAATTGAGTAGGGATCTTTTTCTACATCATCAACATGACGATGATGGGTACGGTGACCTGAGGCCCAATACAAAATGCTGTTTTGTACAGCAAAGGTTCCCATAATCATTAAAATGATTTTGAGTGGTACAGTCGCTTCATAAGCACGATGTGCCCATAAGCGGTGATAACCTGCGGTAATGCCAAGACTGCTCAGACCCAACAGCGCAAACATACTGATCCACGCAGCAAGCGAGAAATCATGATGATAAGCATAAAGTGGAATCGCAATAACGGCGACAATAGGTAAAAACACCAATGCAAATACTGCAATCCAGTTGATTGGGGCTTTGGGTAGGGGAGCATTCATCTCCAACAGCACTCCTAGAACCTTTAATAGGTTAAAACTAAATCCACTCACAAATTTGTGAGGTTAGACTCGTTAATACTAACATGGGCGAACATGTGTTCACTAGCATTATTGTACAGTTGTATTGTTTAAACCGTAACAGAATACATCATTGTATAAATTCGACTTTGGACGAATTCCAAAAAACAAATTAGAAAAAATAATCAAATAAGTTTTTGAATTTGAAAGTATTATAGGTGAGACATCATTAACTTGGGATAATCAGTAATTAAGCCTTGAACTCCTAAATCCTTAAGCTGTTTAGCACGATCTATATGATTGACTGTCCAAATACTAATATTTAAATTTGCGGAAAGTGTGGAGGCAATGATCTCATTTGTAGCAAGTTCGTTCATCCAACCAATTTGACAACATTCAAATTTCAAAGCTTGATCAATGGCTGCATGCTTTATATCGGTTTCAACCAGTAATCCACGCTTAAACCTTGATTTTTGCTTTTGAAGGGCTTGATGAATTTTAGGATCGAAACTGGTGATAATGGCGGAATCTTCAAAGCCTATTAATTGTTGATCTAAGGCTTCGACAATCTTTTCTGCGGCCTTCATCGATTCAACAGCTTTGACCTCAACTTCAATATGATTAAAATTATGAATAATTTTGAGGGTTTGGTCGAGTAGCGGTGTAGCTTCGACTTTATTCCATTCAGACCACGTTACGGCATGATTATACTGCGCTAAATCTTGCTCATCACATTCGTATAAATGTTTAGCTTGGCCTGTAGTACGAATAAAGTCATCATCATGCATCACGATCAGCGCATTATCTTTGAGTTGACGAACGTCAAATTCTACAGCGCGGATACCAATATCTTGAATATATTGAAATCCACCGAGGGTGTTTTCAGGTGCTTCCCCACGCGCACCACGATGACCAATTATTTTCATAAAACACCCTGAAATTTCAGGGTGATTTTAGTGCTAAATCATGAATGAAATATGACGATTTTAAATCAAAATTTTGATCAAAAAAGCATTTTAAGTGGATGGGGCAATCAACATGAAGAGCTTTTTTACACTTTTAAGGTCAGGGCTCAATTGTCTCATTGATATTCTTTTGCCAAAGCACTTCTGAGCCACCTTCAGCACGTTGTAAGGTACGAGATGCGACGAATAACCAATCAGATAAGCGGTTCAAAAGTTGTAATGATGTGGCTTGGATATTTTGATCACGTTGATGAACAGACATCACGCTACGTTCAGCTCTACGGCAGACAGCACGTGCTTGATGAGCAAAACTGCAGACTAATGTACCAGCTGGCAAAATAAAGTCTTTTAGCATGGGTAATGCTTCGTTCATACGATCAATATCATTTTCTAAAAATTCAATACATACTGGTTGAACCAAGTTAAATCCAGGAATGCAGACTTCGCCGCCTAAATCAAATAACCAATGTTGAATCAGACTGAGTGATTTATCCCATTGAGCTTTGTCTTCAATGCTACTTAAAGCAATGTACGAACGTAATACACCAATGGTCGCATTGAGTTCATCGACATCACCTAACGCATCGATACGTAAATCATCTTTAGGTACACGTGAACCATCGCCTAGTCCGGTAGTGCCCGTATCTCCCGTGCGGGTATAAATTTTACTTAAACGGTGACCCATGAGGTTTCCTTTAAATTTTTTTAAGTGCTAGATATGAAAAGAATCATGCCATAGGCATGACATGATTCTCAAAAGTATTTATGAGTCAAAGAATGCTTAGTATCTGAATGTCACACCAGCAGAAGCTAAACGTCCACCATTGACATAATATTGCTCACCAGCACTGTGAACAGTTTTATAGTTCACATCACCAACGTTTTCAATATTGGTAAACAGTTTTACATGCGGGTTAAGGTTCCAGAATGCATTTAAGTCTACTCGAGCATATCCTGGAATATCTTGGCTAAAATCCTTTGCTTTTGATTTGGCAACGAGCGAAGCACTTAAACCATAATTTGCATTTTGTAAACCTGCTGAAACAGTAACTGATTGACGAGGACGACGTAATAACTCAGTATTTTTTTCAGTATCTTCAGTTTTGATATATGTATAGCCTGCATTGATAAAGTACTGATCATTTGTCCACTGTGCTGTCAATTCACCGCCTGTCATTTGTGCTTTATCAACGTTTTGGTTTTGGTAAGTTGGGAACGTATTCACCCAATCGCCATCACAAGTACTGACGCAGATTGAATTAATTAGATTATCAACTTTGGTATAGAAAGCAGAAGCACCCAATGAAATATTAAGTGGGAGTTTTTGATCAATACCAATTTCATAAGAAATGCTTTCTTCTGGCTTAAGTTGTTCATTACCACCATAGGCATATAGATCATTTAATGTAGGTGCTTTAAATGCAGTGCCAATATTGGTGTAAATACTTGTTGTAGGAAGCAATTGGTATCTGAGTGCACCCTGCATGACTGTGTGTGAACCAAACTTTTCATTGTCTTCTAAGCGGATGCCAGCTTGCGTACTCAAGCCATCGGCTTGATATTGATGCTGAATATAGTAACCTGTTGAATTAATATCTTCGTTTAATGCATCGGTTTTAGCTTCAGTATTACGTTGGGTCACACCAACTAGAATATTTTGGGCTGGTACAAAATTCCATTTGCTATAAAGCTCAGCCTCTTGAGTCGTACTGTGTACAAAACTATTAGAAGTTACTTGCTCCAAATCATCTTTAAATTGGGATAAACGTGCATGAACTTCAAGCTGATCAGTTGGGTTAATGCGTCCCTTTGCATTTATGATTTCATTTTCAAAATCTTGACTTGAGAATGTACCCCAGTTGTTGTATTCCCCATTTCCTGAGTTCTGACTGAAATCTAAAGATGCAGCATAACGTTTTTGATCTATACCAAACTTGGCACTATAACCTTTTTGATCAAAGCTATAGTTACGTTTATCATTCATATTAAATACTGGCGTACCGTCAGTTTCTAATATTTGACCTCGAACTTGTGCATAGATGCCATTTTCAGCTAAATCTGCGCCAACAATCGATTTATAGGTGTTATTTTCACCAATTTCACCTGTAATAAAAGCTGTAGTTTTTTCTGGTGTGCGCGTGACAAATTGAACCACCCCTCCAATTGCATCAGTTCCATAAAGTACAGATGCTGGACCTTTTAGAACTTCAATTTGTTTAAGATCGGTGGTGTCTAAAAATGGAATCGAGGCAGCACCAGTTGTCGCTGTATTTAAGCGGACGCCGTCACGTAGCACTAGAGTTTGATTTGAATTCGTGCCTCGTAAAAAAATTGAAGTTTGTTGACCGTAACCGCCAGATTGAACCACGTTAATGCTAGGATCTGTTTTAAGTAGGTCTGGCAGAGCTTTAATTGGTGACTGTTCGAGAATCTGTGGCTGGATAATTGAAATACGTGCAGGTACGTTTTCAAGCTTTTCTTCTGAGCGAGTAGCTGTGATTACAATAGTTTCTAAAGTTGCATTAGAAGTTGTTTGTTCTTGAGCAAAAACTGATGTAGTAAAACCCATCGCAATAGCGATTGCACCAACCAAAGCTGTTGGTTGACATTGAATAGACATAACGTGCTCCATACATTCACTTCCCCGTGAATGATTGAGTGGAAGAACACAACAAGCAGGTATCCGGACTCAAATGTAGTAACTGGATTACTTACATTTCCACCTTCCCACATATGACATGCAGTGGTGTAGATCTCTAAAAATCAGAAATCTATTGAGAAATGCTTTTCATTTTTTACCGTTGCGGGGGCAGTGTTGGATTTTCACCAACTTCCCTAAAGCGATTGCTTTGACTTGTTGCAATTTGAGCGCAGTATAAAGAGCGCTTCTCATTTAAACAATCTTCACACCGAATATTCTGAGTGAACTTTACGCAAGATGAAAAAATTGCTTTACAATGAAGCGCCCAAAAATGATAGATCGGCTATGATGAGGGTGGATTAGAGCTAGAATAGATGCGAACTCGTGCAAAAATATGCGGAATTACCCGATTAGAAGATGTCCAAGCTGTTGTGCAAGCTGGTGCGGATGCCATAGGATTTGTGTTTTTTCCACCAAGTCCAAGACACGTAGATGTTGAGCAAGCATCACTGTTGGTTCAAGCGATTCCTGCTTATGTGCAATCAGTTGGATTATTTGTTAATAGTTCAGCCGAAGAGATCCAAAACATACTTAAAAAAGTCCCTTTAGATATTTTGCAGTTTCATGGCGATGAAAGTCCAGAACAGTGCAAACAAATTGCTCAAGCAGTGGGTCGCCGCTGGTATAAAGCAATTCAAGTAAAACCAGAACTAGATATCGTTGAAGAAATCAATAAATATCAAAAGTTTGGTGCGAGTGCTGTGTTGTTGGATGCATGGCATCCAGATTTAAAGGGCGGAACAGGCCACAGCTTTGATTGGACAACATTTCCAAAATTAAATATTCCATTGATCTTGGCAGGAGGACTAAACCCTGACAATATCGAGCAAGCAATTCTTACAACACAAGCATATGCTGTGGATGTGAGCGGCGGTGTAGAGTCCGCAAAAGGTATAAAAGACCAACAACTCGTAGAACGCTTTATGCAAGGAGTCCAACGTGGATCAGCAAACCGTTAATCAACAAGATCAAGTGATTGACTATACCCAATACCCTGATGCAAAAGGGCATTTCGGTATCCATGGCGGACGTTTTGTGTCAGAAACTCTAATGGCTGCACTAGAAGATCTAGAGCAACTGTATTTCCGAATGAAAAATGACGAACAGTTTTTGGCAGAATTCGACCGTGACCTCGCTTTTTATGTAGGTCGTCCAAGTCCGCTTTATTATGCTGAGCGATGGTCAAAGGAGTTGGGTGGTGCACAAATCTATCTAAAACGAGAAGACTTGAACCATACTGGCTCCCATAAAGTAAATAACACGATTGGTCAGGCTTTGCTGGCAAAGTTATCAGGCAAAAAACGTATTATTGCTGAGACTGGTGCAGGTCAACATGGTGTGGCAACAGCGACCATCGCAGCGCGTTTAGGGCTTGAATGTGTTGTATACATGGGTGCAGATGATGTGAAACGCCAAGCGATGAATGTATATCGTATGCGTTTATTGGGCGCGACTGTTGTTCCTGTCGAAAGTGGCTCTAAAACATTAAAAGATGCCATGAATGAAGCCATGCGTGATTGGGTAACAAATGTCGATTCTACTTATTATGTGATTGGTACAGTTGCAGGTCCACATCCATATCCTCAATTGGTACGTGATTTCCAATCGATCATTGGTCGTGAAGCACGTCGTCAAATTCAGGAACAAGCCGGTCGCTTACCTGATGCCCTCGTGGCGTGTGTCGGTGGTGGTTCAAATGCGATGGGCTTGTTCTATCCATTCCTGAATGATCAAGATGTGAAAATGTACGGTGTTGAAGCTGCTGGTTACGGTATTGAAACTGGTAAACACTCTGCTCCATTAAATGCTGGTCATGTTGGTGTGCTGCATGGTAACCGTACTTATCTGATGTCGGATGCACAAGGTCAGATTATTGAAACACACTCAATTTCAGCAGGTTTGGATTATCCTGGTGTAGGCCCAGAGCATAGCTTCTTAAAAGATATGAAGCGTGTTGAGTATGTTCCAATTAATGACAATGAAGCATTACAAGGCTTCCGTGACTTAACTAAGATTGAAGGTATTATTCCTGCACTTGAAAGTTCGCATGCGATGGCATATGTGACTAAGTTGGCTCCAACGATGTCTAAAGATCAAATTATTATTGCGACGGTTTCAGGTCGTGGTGATAAAGACTTAATGACAGTTGCACGCATTGATGGCGTGGAAATGGTAGAAATGTGATGTAAAACAGCATTAAATAAAGCTCCTTGGTAGGGGCTTTATTTTTATAAAAAGAAAATGGGGGAATGAAATGAGACAAGAAAAAAAGCAGGGTTATGTTGAAGTATTCATCGAGTCTTATGAGGAATTTATTGAATTAATTCGGCCAGATAAAGAAAATTTGAAAGATTATCTTGATAGTTGCTCAGCTAACCTTTTATATCGTGGTCAACAAGATCATACTTGGTTATTACAACCTAGTTTATTTCGGAATGATCAGACTTTTGAAATTTATTCTGACGCTTTTCATAACTTATACAATGCACAATTGTTAAGAATAAATACATTTATAAAAGGCTGTGATCAAAATGGAATTCAAATTCCATCGGATTCAAAACACCTGAGAGAAGAATTGCTTAATCGCAACATTGATTCGAGTCTAATTGATAAGATTTTTTTAAATAGCGCCTACGCTCCACCTGACGATTTATATGAGTTTCTCGCATTTGCTCAGCATTACGGAATACCGACCGAATTGTTAGATTGGTCAAAGAGTCCGTTAGTTGCTAGCTTTTTTATGGTTAAAGGAGTCCTTGATAGTTTTATAAGTGAGAAAAATAAAGAGAAATTTAATTACGCTGGCTGGATGTCCTTATGGATTTTAAACCCTGACAAGAAGAGCTTACTTAATCAAGGTAGTGCAGAACCTATTTTTGAAATGGTGGAAGTTCCTAAAGGGCTGAATCGAAATATTTCTGCACAAGATGGATGTTTTACACTTATTCGTCAAAAACTTGGAAACAGCCAAAGTTTAACTTGGAATGAAGAAAATAGAAGATTTCAAGAGATTAAATTACTTGATGAGCTTATAGCTGAGAAAAGAGTTGAAAAAATGCTCTTAAAAATTTCCTTGCCTGTAAAGTTCGTAGAGAAAGTTTTGAAGTATTGTGAAGCTTATGATGTAACGTCTGCTTTAATTTATGGAGGGGCAGAAGGTGCTGCAAAATATGCGAATGATAATTTTGCCTTAGAATCTTTTAAGCTTAAACTATCAGAAATTCAATAAAAGTAGGACCTCTCATGCCTAGCCTATTTATCGTCATGCTCGGTGGTCGACATCAGCGTGCCAACACCGAAGTGCACGATGTCGTGCTCGCTGTGGGTGAAACATTGGAAGAAACTTACCCACAGCTTAAAACCGTATGGTTTGGTGAGAAGAAAGGCTTACATATTGATGCTTGGGCGAAGGTAAATGGAGTGGAATATAATGAGCAGCAATTCCAAATCCATTTTACAGATGCAGCTCCTAATGAAAACGAAATGAAACTCTGGTTGATTAATTTAGGTGGGTACCACGTTAATGAGTTCGGAGAGTTACATCGTTATGTATTAGTACCCGCTTTAAATAGTGCATCGGCTAAAGAACGTGGTAAATCATTCTTTGGAAAAGATTGGCAAAAACAGCATACAGATCGGGTTTTGGACGTTGATGATTGTATTGCCATTGATCAAGTTCATGGTCGATATATTCAATTGATCGAGGGTCAATTTAAAGAAGGGTATTGGGAAAATACATACATCACGATCGGATAATTTTTCATAAAGAACAAATTTACTATTTATATGAATTTATGTGCTAAGAAAAGCCCAATAAAATCTTTATGTGGAATAAGTGCTAGAATCCAGAGTTTGTCTATATATCAGTGATTTGAGTGATTACATATCAATAAAATCGCTATTAAATATGTAAAAAACGCATTTTATTGATAGATGAATAAAAGCTATGCTGTGCTTCGTTAAAATTAAACTACTAGCTGTACGCCATGTATTTATATACTGATTTCGATCAGCAACTGATCAATGAACGTGTTGCACAATTCCGTGATCAAACGGAACGTTATTTAGCTGGAAAGCTTACTGAAGATGAATATCGTCCATTACGTTTACAAAATGGATTATATGTTCAGCGTTATGCGCCGATGCTTCGCGTCGCTGTACCTTATGGTTTGATGAACTCTAAACAGCTTCGTAAAATTGCTGAACTCGCTAAAGCGTATGACCGTGGTTATGCACACGTTTCTACTCGTCAAAACTTTCAATTTAACTGGCCAGCATTAGAAAATGTGCCAGACATGTTGCAAGAGTTGGCATCAGTTCAAATGCATGCGATTCAAACATCTGGTAACTGTATTCGTAATACAACAACAGACCAATATGCAGGTGTCGTTGCTGGTGAAATTGAAGATCCAAGACCGACATGCGAATTGATTCGTCAGTGGTCAACTTTCCATCCAGAATTTGCATTCTTGCCACGTAAGTTCAAGATCGCAGTTTCTGCACTTGCTGAAATCGACCGCGCTGCAACAGCATTTCATGATATCGGAGTGTATATCGTTCGCAATGAGGCGGGTGAAATGGGCTATAAAATAATGGTTGGCGGTGGTTTAGGTCGTACACCGATCATTGGTGCTGTGATCAAAGAGTGGTTGCCACGTGAAGACCTTATTGCTTACTTAGAAGCAGTGCTTCGTGTGTATAACTTACACGGTCGTCGTGATAACAAATATAAAGCTCGTATCAAAATCTTGGTAAAAGCTGTAACACCTGAGGTTTTTGCTGAAAAAGTTGAAGCTGAATTTGCACATACGATTAAAACTTTAAAAGTTGATGCAGACACTCTGGCGAAAATGGACCAGAACTTCACACCATTTGCGTACCAAGATTATGCAGATGAAGACTTCTCAGCACTGTTTGCTGCACATCCGAAATTCAAACAATGGTTTAACATCAATACCAATGCACACAAAGTGAAAGGTTACCGCATCGTAACAATTTCGTTGAAACGTGCAGGCGTTGCACCGGGTGACGTGACCACTGAAGAAATGAACTTGATTGCTGATCTTGCAGATAAGTACACTTTTGGTGAATTGCGTACCACGCATGAGCAAAATATTGCCCTTGTTGATGTACCGCAAAAAGACTTATTTGAGCTTTGGACGATTCTTGAAAAGAATAACTTGGCTCGCGCGCACATTGGTTTCTTAACTGACATTATCTGCTGTCCAGGTGGTGATTTCTGTTCGTTGGCAAATGCGAAATCTATTCCGATTTCTGAAGCTATTTCACGCCGTTTTGATGATCTAGATACAATTTACAACTTAGGTAAATTGGACTTGAACATCTCAGGTTGTATGAATGCCTGTGGTCATCACCATGTGGGTAATATTGGTATTTTAGGTGTCGACAAGAAAGGCGCAGAATTCTACCAAATTACATTGGGTGGTAATGCAGACCATGATGCCTCAATCGGTGACATCTTAGGACCATCATTTGCTGCTGAAAAAGTACCAGATGTAGTGGAAGAAATTTTGAACACTTATCTTGATTTACGTCAAGAAGGTGAAGAGTTCATTGATACTTACCGTCGTGTAGGAATTCAACCATTTAAGGAGCGTGCATATGCTTAATACCGCACTACAAGTGCTCTCTAAGGATGGCACGATTGCAGACAATACTTATCAACTGATTGGTGAAGATGGCGTATTGCCACAAGGTGATGTGGTTTTAACGGTGGAGCAGTTAGACCAGCTTGCCAATGTTTCAGGTAAAAAAGCACTTTACCTAACCGTAGATGCCTCACCTGAAAACAATGAATTCCCACTTGATCAGCTTGATGCAATTTTTATTGAGTTTGCAGGTTTTAATGATGGTCGTGGGTATTCATTTGCCGCATTGTTACGTCGCCAAGGCTTCCAAGGCGAACTTCGTGCAACAGGTGATGTATTCAAAGACGTGTTGAACTACATGAAGCGTGCAGGTTTCGATACTTTCGTGATTAAAGAAGGTAAAGACATTGCAGAAGCAGCGGCAGGTTTAAACGACTTTACTCAACCTTATCAAGCGTCGACTGCTGTACCAAAACCAAATTATCAAACGGGTGCTTAATTTTATTAAGTGATAAAAAAGCTGAACTTAGGTTCAGCTTTTTTTATTTAATGGAAACAAGATTTAGGTATTCATAGTTCAGCCTAAGCGCTATTCAAAATGACACATAGAAGGTCAAAGTTTAATCAAATGTCTATTTAGAGCAGAATTTTTTAATTCATTCAGAAATATATAGCGACAAAGCCTTTAGTGCAGCGGTTTTTTATATGATTCAATTGATCGATTAACACTGATTTAAATGATAAATTTGCTCCAAAAAAGTGCAGTTTATTGTAGTATGTTAGTATTCATTTGATCATTTTTGGTGCGGGTTTTTCTCCACTCAATCAGACTGTTTTGCGGTATATGTTTAGTACTCAGTCTAGTGATCTTGCCATCATTTAAATAGTGAAGCAGTTGTTATGCAAAATTTGATTCGTATTGGTATTGTCGGTTATGGCAACCTCGGTCGTGGCGTTGAAACGTCAATTCACAAGAACCCAGATTTAGAGCTTGTGGGAATTTTTACACGCCGTGCACCTGAATCAGTGTCTCCTTGCTTTAGTGACACGAAAGTTTTTCATATGGATGACTTAAATGACCTTCAAGACAAAATTGATGTGTTGATCTTATGTGGTGGATCTAAAGATGATCTTCCAAAACAAACACCAGAATTGGCAAGTAAATTCAACACAGTAGATAGTTTTGATACGCATGCACGTATTCCTGAGTTTTTTGAAGCAGTGAATGAGCCTGCACTTGCTAACAAAAAAACGGCAATGATTTCGATTGGATGGGATCCAGGCATGTTCTCAATTAATCGTTTATTTGGTGAGGCATTATTACCAGATGGTGAAACCTATACTTTCTGGGGTAAGGGTTTGAGTCAAGGTCACTCAGATGCGATTCGCCGTGTGGCGGGTGTTAAAGCAGGTGTTCAATATACTATTCCATCACAAGATGCGATTGATAAAGTTCGTAGTGGTTCACGTTCTATATTAACCACTAAAGAAAAACATACTCGTGAATGTTATGTTGTGCTTGAAAATGGTGCTGACGCTGAAGTCGTAAAGCAGGCGATTGTGACCATGCCAGACTATTTTGCAGAGTACAACACGACTGTGAACTTCATTGACGAAGAAACGCTTCGTAACGAGCATAATCGTATGCCCCACGGTGGATTTGTCATTCGCAGTAGTAATAGTAGTGCAGAGCAGACTCAAGTAATGGAGTTTTCGTTGAAATTAGATAGCAATCCTGAGTTTACTGCAAGTGTACTTGTGGCTTATGCACGTGCATGCTACCGCATGAATCAAATGGGTCAATATGGCGCGAAAACTGCATTTGACGTTGCACCAGGCTTATTGTCAATGAAATCTCCAGAGCAACTACGTAAAGAAATTCTTTAAGTCTAATAATTCAAAGCTATGCTTTGAATTGAGATTATAAAAAAGCCTCTAGCTAAGTAGAGGCTTTTTTATTTACCCTCCTTTAGTCAAGAAGGGTTTAGGGGAGGATTGATGATTTAAATCTCCCTCAAGCACCTCTTTGAAAAATAGGGGCTTTAGACGCTTTAGATTAACTCAATCGCCACTGCAGTTGCTTCGCCACCACCGATACAAAGCGCAGCAATACCACGTTTACCACCTGTGCGTTTAAGTGCATGGATTAACGTTAAAATAATCCGTGAACCTGTAGATCCTACTGGATGTCCTAAAGCACATGCTCCGCCGTTGATATTTACTTTTTCAGGGTCGAGTTTGAACTCATCAATAGGACACATTGTGACCATTGCAAAAGCTTCGTTGATTTCCCAAAGGTCGACTTCTGCGACATTCCAACCTGTTTTATCGAGAACCTTTTGGATTGCACCGACTGGTGCAATCGTAAACTCAGAGGGATGTTGTGAATTAGAGGCATATGCCACAATTTTGGCTAAAGGATTTAAACCCTTTGTATGTGCTTGTTCAGATGAACTGATAACCAAGGCTGAAGCACCATCAGAGATCGAGCTGGCATTGGCAGCAGTGATCGTACCATCTTTAGCAAAAGCTGGGCGAAGTGTTGGTATTTTATCGATGTTTGCGTTAAAAGGTTGCTCATCTTTATCTACAACGACATCTCCTTTACGAGTTGACACAGTAACAGGGACGATTTCATCGTTGAAGTAGCCTTCAGTAATCGCAGTTTGAGCACGCTTTAATGAACGTATTGCAAAGTCATCCATTTGCTCACGGGTATAGCCTTTAGTGTTGGCCATATCTTGAGCAAATGAGCCCATCAAACGACCAGTTTCAGCATCTTCTAAACCATCGAAGAACATATGATCTTTGATTTCACCGTGACCCATGCGGTAACCACCACGTGCTTTAGGTAAGACGTAAGGAGCGTTGGTCATAGACTCCATACCGCCTGCAACCACAAAATTTGCTGAACCAGCTTTAATCATATCAGCTGCTTGCATCACAGCTTTCATGCCTGACCCACATAATTTATTGATTGTCACTGCACCTGTCGAGTCAGGTAGTCCAGCTTTGCGCATGGCTTGGCGAGCAGGGCCTTGTTTTAAACCTGCAGGCAAAACGCAACCCATAATGACTTCTTCAATGTCTGCTGGCTGCAAACCCGAGCGTGAGATAGCCTCTTTAATGGTCACTGCACCCAGTTCTGGTGCAGTCACACTTGATAAACTTCCCTGAAAGCCGCCCATTGCCGTACGTGCACCATTAAGGATGACGATATCAGTCATTATTCTCTCCAATTTATTTAGCTTTGTTTTACAGCTTGAGTATATGTAATATCAGGCCAATTAATATTGGCTATAGTGTGTAAAATGTGACTGATAAGTTGTCATTCACATGTCTTAGTTTCTTCAAGACGAGTCTGTCCCATCATTGAAAGTCTGACGATTAGATTTGATTTATTTGAATGTGCACAGTATTTAAAATGTCCCATTGATCCACGTGGTAAACCAGAGTCTGGTTGGAAGGTGATCGTATTCTTGCTGGTAACACCACCTTTCCAACTGAAATCACCATATTGGTAATCTGTCGAAGTTGCTTGAATAAGCTTTTCGTGAGGATCGAATTGTTGATTGTGATTCTGATCTAGAAAGATGATAAACCCTTTATGCCATTGACTGTTCTTACACGATTTTAAATCTTGAGAAGCACAGATCATCACAGGGCTTCGGTAACTTACAGCATTGGCTTTAGCTTGGCTGATGGCTTGCCGTACCGTGCTAAGAATTTGCGCCCTTTCTTGATTTTCACGAAATTCATGATAATGAGGGAGTGCTATCATCACAAGAATACTAATAATGACGATCGTGAAAATGAGTTCTAAAAGGGTAAAAGCAAGAGATTTACAATAGGAATACATTTTAAAGCTTCTAGTATTTGTTAATTATTTGAATTTATAGATAATCTTGGTGAAGTTATATTATAAGCTGAAGTGCTAAAAAATGATTACTATCACCTTTGAATGCTGTTAATATACCAAAAATGAAAAGATAAGTTATTCATGCGGATAAATTGAGTAAAAAATTACCGAATTACAACGGAAATTGTAAGTAATTTTGTCAATAATTTACTTGATTAAAGTAATCAAACACTTGGAATTCACTTTAAGTGTTTGTATGATTCAACATGAGTAGCTTAAAAAAAATACTGGGGTATAAAAAAGCCTATCTCAGGAAGCCATAATTATTTTAGGCTGAGCTTGAAAAACAATTGTTATCTCTGGAGGATATCCATGAAATTGAGTCGTATCGCACTTGCTATGCTTGTTGCTGCTCCATTCGCTGCTGCTAATGCTGGTGTAACTGTTACTCCACTATTAGTGGGTTACACATTCCAAGACACTCAACACAACAACGGTGCTGCTGATCACTTATCTGACAGCATTATCGAATTACAAGACGATTTATTCGTTGGTGCTGCGTTAGGTATTGAACTTACTCCATGGTTGGGTTTTGAAGCTGAATATAACCAAGTAAAAGGTGATATCGAAGGCACAATTACTGGTAATGATGTTGGCGAGTACAAGCAAACTCAAATCAATGGTAACTTCTATGTTACTTCTGATTTAATCACTAAGAACTATGACAGCAAAATTAAGCCATACGTTCTTTTGGGTGCTGGTCACTACAAATATGAATACGATGGTGTAAATCTTAAAGATGACGAAGGTACTTTAGGTAATGCAGGTGTAGGTGCTTTCTGGCGCTTAAATGATGCTCTATCTCTTCGTACAGAAGCTCGTGCAACTTATAACATCGACGAAGATTTCTGGAACTACACAGCACTTGCTGGTCTTAACGTAGTTTTAGGCGGTCACTTGAAGCCTGCTGCTGAAGTAGTAGAAGTTGCTCCAGTTCAACCAGCTCCAGCTCCAGTTCAACCAGCTCCACAAGAGTTGACTGAAGATCTTAACATGGAACTTCGCGTATTCTTCGATACGAACAAGTCTAACATCAAAGATCAGTACAAGCCTGAAATTGCTAAAGTAGCTGAAAAATTAAACGAATATCCAAATGCAACTGCTCGTATTGAAGGTCACACTGATAATACTGGTCCACGTGCGTTGAACGAACGTTTATCTTTAGCTCGTGCTAACTCTGTGAAATCTGCTCTTGTAAGCGAATACAACATTGACGCTTCTCGTTTAGCGACTCAAGGTTTCGCTTGGGATCAACCAATTGCTGACAATGCAACTAAAGAAGGTCGTGCGATGAACCGTCGTGTATTCGCTACGATTTCTGGTAGCCGTACAGTAGTTGCTCAACCTGAAGCAGCAGCTCAATAATCTTTACTAGATTGTAAAAAACAGCTCTTAGGAGCTGTTTTTTTTACCCCTTTTTTATAAATGTGATATATTTCACAAAATATAATCAACAACACAATGAGAATAAAGATGAAATATAGCTTGATAGCAGGCTTATGCATTGCTTTAACTTTGGCAGCTTGTACAACGACAAAGACGCAATCAACTAATGGTGTACAAGACTTGGATCAAAAGATACTAATTGAATTAAAACAAGGTCTACCGCTGTATTTTAATCACAATTCCCGTCAAATAGATGTCCGATATGAACCTTATTTAACAGCAGCTTCAAAAATTCTGGCGCAGAATAAAAGTTTTATACTTCAAGTAGATGGGCATACAGATAATCGAGGGTCTATAGCAGCGAATCAAAAAGTATCACTTGAGCGAGCAAATGCTGTCCGTAATGAATTGGTGATGCAATATAATGTTGATCCTAAACAAATTTCGACTCAAGGTTATGGCCCAAATCAGCCAATCGCTGATAACACGACAGAAGAGGGTCGAGCATTGAATCGTCGAGTGAATTTGACCTTAAAAATACAATAAGATCAGAATCTAATAATAAAAAAACAGCTCAATTTGAGCTGTTTTTTTTAGTCTTGTTCGACTTGAATCGGTTTCACATCCATATCTTGATATTGAATCAACTTGGTTTTGTACTTAAACTTATAAACTAACCATATTGCTAAGAATAAGAAGATCCCAATATAAGTAGATATAACGGCAATCCATTCACCATCTAGTACGGCTTGATAATTTTGACCTAACACCACGATTGCACACAAAACAAAAGCGAACCATGGTGCAAAAGGGAAGAACTTTGCACGATATGCTAGATCTTCTAACTTATACCCTTGAGCCAAATAGCCTTTTCTAAATCGGTAATGAGAGATTGCAATCCCAAGCCATACGATAAAGCCACACATACCAGACATATTTAGAAGCCAATTAAATACTTCCTCTTCACCAATAAATGTCGTCAAGAAGCATAGTGCTGCAATTACTGTCGTAGCATAAAGTGCATTCATTGGAACACCGCGACCATCAAGTTTAGAGAACACTTTAGGTGCACTGCCATTTTTCGCCATATCAAACAGCATTCGCGTGGAAGAGTACATTCCTGAATTTCCGGCAGAAAGGATAGCGGTAAGAATGACCGCATTCATGACACTTGCAGCGAAAGCGAAGCCTGCTTGTTCATAGAGTAGCGTAAAAGGTGATAATGCAATATTTTCATCTGATGCGGCTTGCATTAGACGAGGATCATCATACGAAATCAATGTACCGATAATAAAAATACAAACGATATAGAATAAGAGAATACGCCAGAAGATCTGTTTAATCGCAATAGGAATGGTTTTCTTCGGATCTTTCGACTCACCAGCGGCAACACCAACCATTTCAGTACCTTGAAATGAGAATCCTGCGATCATCGCGACACCAATTAATGCTGACAAACCACCTACAAATGGCGCTTCACCCTTTGACCAATTTGCGAAAGTTGCAACATTGGGTGTCATCATGATTTTGGCAATCATGAAAATACCAATGATGATAAATGCAATGATGGCAAGAACTTTAATGAGTGAGAAAAAGAACTCAGACTCACCAAAACCTTTGACTGTTAAGGCATTAATACCAAAAACGATAGCAAGGAAAATGGCACTCCAATAGAAACCTGGGATATCAGGAAACCAAAATTTCATGATGAATTGAACTGCAACAAGTTCAAATGCGACGGTTATCGCCCAGTTGTACCAATAGTTCCAGCCTAGTGCGAATCCAAACCCACCTTCGACATATTTGGTGCCATAGGTGAAGAAAGCACCTGATGTTGGATTGTGTGTTGCGAGTTCGCCTAAGCTGGTCATGAGGAAGTAAATCATTACGCCAATTAAACAATAGGCAAGTAATGCACCACCAGGGCCAGCATTGGCAATTGTTGCACCCGAAGCTAGGAATAGTCCTGTACCGATAGAACCACCAATGGCGATCATATTAAGATGGCGTGCTCCAAGCTTTCGCTTAAGTTGACCGGTTTCGCTCATCGAAAGTTCCTTATGATTTCTTTTGAGTACTTGCAAACAGTACTTTAAAGCCTTGTTGATCAGTCAAAGTTTCACATTGACCAAAATTTTGCTCAATGAGAGTTGGGTAGTTTAAAAAACGATTTGCCACGATCCAAAGTTCACCACCAGATTTTAGATGGCGACGTGATGTCTTACAAAGATTCTCACTCGCATTGTAATCAGTGTATATACCCTGGTGGAAAGGAGGGTTACTGACGATGGCATGTAAAAATAGTGGCGCATCTTCAATGCCAGTCACAGCTTTGATTTCGAGCTGTTCTGGTGACAAATTATTTTTTTCAAATGTTAGGCGGGTGGAGGCGAGCGCAAAAGCATCCACATCAAGCGCAAAAATACGATTTTTGGGATTCAATTTGGCTAAATATGCACTGATAATGCCAGCACCACAACCGAAGTCAGCGATTTTACCTGAACTCACTCGATTGAGGTAGGGGAGAAATACAGCTGTACCAATATCAAGTTTATTTTGACTAAATACACCAGGTAAAGCATAAATCTGTAATTCGCCATTCGGTGTTTGAATTGTATATTGTTGAGCCCAATTTTCTAAAGCTCGAGGCGTAGGAGTCTGATCGATAATTAATTGCCACATTTGACAATGACGAGCGCTGTCTAGTTTGACACATTTGCCAAATGGAGCGAGTTGTTTTGCTGCTCGTTCAACGCCACCTTTTTTTTCACCCACAAGAAAAATTGATCCACCAAGACCGAGTTTTAATACCACACTGTGTAGTAAGTAATTCAAAAGCTCTTTGGCTTTAGGCACAAAAACAATAACTTGATCATATTCTGCTTCAGGGATATCCGTCCCAAAATGAACAGGAATATTTTGATTTTGGAAAAATAGAAAGTCGTTATAATTCCATGTCCATACTGAAGCCTGAATATTTTTATCGAGCTGAGTGCTTAAGTCATCAGTTGGTGCATTGACTAATAATATTCGACCTTTCAGAAAGTTATGTTGACGAATAACAACTTCACTTTGAGGAACCATATATTTCTCCACAGAATAAAAGAGCCCAGACAATGCTGGGCAGTCTTTGATTCAATCTAAATTATTTCTTTGCTTCAGGTAGAACGAAGTTCAAGATCAAGGCTGCAATGCCGCCAGTTGCTACACCAGAGCTAAATATATTACGAATGAGTTCAGGCATATGTTCAAGAATCTGTGGAACTTGAGCAACACCTAAACCAAGAGCAAGTGAAATTGCAATAATAAGCAATGCACGGCGGTCAAGCTGAATACCAGAAAGGATATTAATCCCTGATGCTGCAACAGCCCCAAACATCACCATGACAGCGCCCCCCAGTACAGCTTGAGGAACAGCTTGGATGATGGCAGCCACTGCTGGTAGTAAACCCAAAATAACTAATAGAGCAGCGATCCATATACCCACGTGGCGACTAGCGACACCAGTTAATTGGATTACTCCGTTGTTTTGAGCAAAAACAGAACTCGGGAAAGTATTAAATAAGCCTGCGAGTAAGGAGTTTGCACCGTTGACGAGTACACCACCTTTAATGCGCTCCATCCATTTCGGACCATCAACAGGCTGATTAGACAACTTAGAGGTCGCGGTGATATCACCAATCGCCTCTAATGAAGTAACCAGATAAATAAATGCCATTGGTATAAATAAACTCCAAGAGAAGTCTAAGCCAAAGTGCATTGGTGTAGGGATTTGAACCAAAGGTGCATTTTCTAAGCCAGAAAAATCTAAATGGCCCATGAAGCCTGCTAGCGCATAACCTACGATCAGTGCAATTAATATCGCACTACTCTTAACCCATGTAACATTTAAGCGGTTTAAGAGAATGATTAATGCCAAAACAGTACAAGACATAATGAGATTGTCTGTATTGGCAAAAGTGTTATTCCCCATCGCTTGGTAACCACCACCCATTGAGATTAAACCTTCTTTAATCAACGTTAAGCCAATGAGAAGTACAACAATACCAGTCACAAGTGGAGTAATGAGTTTTTTCACCCATGGTAATATGCGTGAAACTCCCATTTCAATGAATGAGCCTGCAATCACGACACCAAAAATTGAACCCATAACAGTTTCAACTGGAGTTCCCGCGGCAACCATTGCTGAGCCAATCCCAATAATAGGACCGATAAAGTTAAAACTTGTACCTTGAACAATTAGTAAGCCTGCACCGAAAGGACCAACCTTTTTACTTTGTAAGAATGTCGCAATACCTGAAATCACCAATGACATGGAGAGGATCATGTTTGTATCTTCTTTAGAAACACCTAAAGCCAAACAGATCAATAGACCAGGAGTAACAATCGGAACAATAATGGCAAGTAAATGCTGAATGGCAGCGAGAAAAGCGATGAACGGTTTTGGTTTATCGTCTAAACCATAAACAAGATCGAGTTTCGGTTCTTGAGATTGGTCGGGAGCAGACATGGTCTATACCATCTAGATTAAGCGAAAGTGCCGACATTCTAATCGAGTTACATGCGTTTACAAAACCGAAACATAATCATTCGTCAAAAAAAAATGAAATTGTAAAGAAACAGTCACTATAAAAGTTTAGGATTTTTCTGTATAATTTGCCCTCAAATTTAAAGCGTATCGAATTTACATGTCAGATATTAAAACTCTCCGTAATATTGCCATCATCGCACACGTCGACCATGGTAAAACGACTCTTGTCGACAAACTTTTACAACAATCAGGTGCTTTGGGTGAACGCGCGGGTGAGATCGAGCGTGTCATGGATTCAGGCGCTATTGAAAGTGAACGTGGTATTACCATTCTTGCAAAAAACACTGCAATCAAATGGTTAGATAAACGTACTGATACTGAATACCGTATCAATATCGTGGATACCCCGGGACACGCCGACTTCGGTGGTGAAGTTGAACGTGTAATGTCGATGGTTGACTGTGTACTTCTTTTGGTAGACTCACAAGAAGGTCCAATGCCACAAACTCGTTTCGTAACGCAAAAAGCGTTCGCACGTGGTTTGAAACCAATCGTAATTATCAACAAAGTTGACAAGCCTAATGCGCGTCCTGACTGGGTAATCGATCAAGTATTCGATTTATTTGATAACCTTGGTGGTACTGACGAACAGTTAGACTTCCCTGTGGTTTATGCTTCTGGTCTTCGTGGTGTAGCAGGTCCTTCACCAGAAGAATTGGCTGAAGACATGACTCCGTTGTTCCAAACAATCGTAGACATCGTTGAGCCGCCAGCAGTGGATGTTGATGGTCCATTCCAAATGCAAGTGTCTTCACTTGACTATAACAGCTTCGTTGGTGTTATTGGTGTGGGTCGTATCCAACGTGGTTCAGTGAAATTGAACACACCTGTAACGGTAATCGACAAAGATGGTAAAACACGTAACGGTCGTATCTTAAAAATCATGGGTTACCATGGTTTGGAGCGTATTGACGTTGAATCTGCTTCTGCAGGTGACATCGTATGTGTAACAGGTATGGACGAACTTCATATCTCTGACACGATTTGTGATCCTAAACATGTTGAAGCATTGCCACCGCTTTCTGTAGATGAGCCTACAGTATCGATGACATTCCAAGTTAACAACTCACCATTCGCCGGTAAAGAAGGTAAGTTTGTGACCTCACGTAACATCCGTGAACGTCTTGATCGCGAATTAATTCACAACGTAGCACTTCGTGTAGAAGATACTGACAGTCCTGACCGTTTTAAAGTGTCGGGCCGTGGTGAACTTCACCTTTCGGTATTGATCGAAAACATGCGTCGTGAAGGCTTCGAGATGGGTGTATCTCGTCCGCAAGTAATCTTGAAAGAGATTGACGGCGAAATGCAAGAGCCATACGAAAACGTAACATTTGACGTAGAAGAACAGCATCAAGGTGCTGTAATGGAACAAATGGGTAACCGTAAAGGTGAAATGACCAATATGGAAGTCGACGGTAAAGGTCGTATTCGTATTGAAGCAACTGTACCTTCACGTGGCTTGATTGGTTTCCGTTCAGAATTCATGACCATGACTTCAGGTACTGGGATCATGACCTCAAGTTTCTCGCACTATGGACCAATGAAACAAGGTTCTGTTGCAAAACGTCAAAACGGTGTGTTGATTTCTATGGTTCAAGGTACATGCTTGGGCTATGCATTGTTCAGTTTACAAGACCGTGGTCGTCTATTCGCTAAACCTCAGTTAGAAGTTTACGAAGGTATGATCATTGGTATCAACTCTCGTTCAGACGATATGGTTGTAAACCCAACTAAAGCGAAACAATTAACAAACGTTCGTGCATCAGGTACTGATGATGCATTAACACTTGTTCCTGCGATTGAATATACGTTAGAACAAGCACTTGAATTTATTCAAGATGATGAGCTTGTTGAAGTTACACCTAAATCAATTCGTATTCGTAAGCGTTGGTTGACTGAAAACGAACGTAAACGTAATAAATCTTAATTGATTTAAATAAAAAAACCGCTCTTTTGAGCGGTTTTTTTATATCTTGACTCCATCATTCAATAGATGAAATAAAAGTTGTTGAATTGTTGTAGTTGATTCGGTCAAGATCTTGTTTATTTAAACAGAGATACTTATGATTTTGGTGGAAAACCAACGAGTTTGGACGGAAATATCATTAAGAATAATGTATATTATGTCACATTAATGCATAGAAAAATTTTGGAGAAAAAATGAGCATTATTAAAGAGTTTAAAGAATTTGCCGTGAAAGGCAATGTAATGGATCTGGCGGTCGGTGTGATCATTGGTGGGGCGTTTGGTAAAATCATCGATTCAATGGTGAAAGATGTCATCATGCCAATTATCAGTTGGATCTTAGGCGGTGATGTTGATTATTCAAACTGGTTTGTTGTATTAGGCGATAATCCAAATAACCTTACAACGCTTGCTGCCGCTCAAGAAGCGGGTTTAAATGTTTTGGCTTACGGTAATTTCTTGACGATTCTCATCAACTTTATCCTGCTTGCATGGGTGGTATTCTGGTTAGTGAAATTGATGAATAAAATGCGTCGTAAGCAAGAGGAGGAAGCTCCAGCACCTGAAGCTACTCCAGAAGATATTGAATTACTTCGTGAAATTCGTGACGAATTAAAACGTAAAGGTTAATGCTTTTACAATGAAAACGGCGCTAAATGCGCCGTTTTTTATATCTCATCATTTTTTTTAAATCCCCCTTTGTCAAAGGGAGGCTGGGAGGTATTGATTCTTAGCTCTCCCTTGCGAAGCGATGCTTCTCATCTCCTAAAAGGAGAGGGAAATCCAAGAAGTTTAAAAATCCATACGAAATTTAATTTCGAGTAAATGCCAGCCGAATTGACTCTTAATTGGTCCATGTAATTCACGTTCAGCCAAACTAAAAACTGCCTTATCGATAGGACCAACCAATTGTCCTTTCTTAACCTCACCTAATTCCCCTCCTTTTTTTCCTGAGGGACAAGTTGAGTGTTGCTTAGCAATTTTAGTAAAATCAGCACCTTCTTTAAGCTTTTGTTTAAGTTGGATACACAGGTCTTTATCTTTGACTAAAATATGCCGAACAATTGCTGATTTCATTTGGATTTTACCTTTGATACAGGATTCTTTGAGGCTTGAGGTCGCTTAAGCGGTTGACACTCAGGGCAAAAAACAGAAGCACGTTGCCCGAGTTTAATATTTTCTAAAGTTGTTTCACAGTTGATGCACATTTCACCAGCGCGCCCATAAGCCAATAGCGTTTGTTGAAAGTAGCCATTTTCGCCCATGGCATTGGTGTAATCACGTAAAGTAGATCCGCCTAAATCAATTGCTTGCTTAAGGATTCGTTTGATTTCAATGACAAATTTTTCAATTTGTGGCCGTGTAAGACTAGAGGCGGGTTGTGCAGGATGAATGCCCAAATTAAACAGACTTTCAGTTGCGTAAATATTTCCAACACCCACAACAATGTGGTTATCCATAATTGCAACTTTGACTGCAACGCTCTTATTTTTAAATTTCTGCTCTAGATAGTCAGCATTGAAAGATTCACTTAAAGGTTCAGGTCCAAGCGTATCTAAAAGTTTGGTTTGAGCATGATCATCTAGCCATAAAATGCAACCAAAACGACGAGGATCGTGGTAGCGTAATTGGATATCATCGAATTGTATGATGAAATGATCATGTTTTCTCAGCGCATCACGTGAATCGCTTAAACGAAAGCTTCCTGACATTCCCAAGTGCCATAACATGGTCGCATTTTCAAATTGTGCCAAAATATATTTGGATCGACGTGTTAGCCCTATCAGTCGTTGACCGACCAATTGATTTACATCATTTGGTATAGGCCATCTCAGACTTGAATTATTGACTTGAACAGAAAGTACTTTTTGATTCAGCAAAGGGAGCAAGCTGGTTTTAGTGGTTTCAACTTCAGGTAATTCAGGCATGGAAACTCTGTTAAATGGGCGAGTAGAAAAATATTGGGTTATATGAGGATATTGCAAGCAGCATCGAGTGAACTACAAGATATTACGCTTGAACAGAATATGATACACAATCCATCTAGTGCCTTCATGGTTAAGTTTTAAAATGTTTTTTAAAGCATTCAATGATGAAATGAACTTAGATGATTTATCACGTAAATGCGTTGTACACTGTTACAAATAAATCAATTTAAAATCAGGGAGATTCAGTGTGGCAAAATTATTTGAGCCAATTCAATTCGGAAATTTATCACTCAAAAATAGAATTATTATTGCTCCCATGTGTCAGTATTCTGCGAATGAAGCAGGGGAGCATAGTTTTTGGCACGAACAACAATGGGCGAGTTATGCATTGTCGGGTGCTGGATTATATATTATTGAAGCAACTGCGGTACAAGCTGTAGGTCGTATCAGCTTTGCAGATTTAGGGTTGTGGAATGATTTACAACGTGCACAATTAAAAGCATTGATTGATAAGGTAAAAGCGATTGCTCCAACGCCAATCGCCATTCAGTTAGCGCACGCGGGACGTAAAGCTTCAACTGATAAACCATGGTTGGGACGTGGTCAATTCTCATCGAATCATGAACATGGCTGGCAAACGGTATCTGCAAGTGATTTACCATTTAATCCAGATGATCAGGCTCCTCATGAATTAAGTATCGAGGAAATCAAAAAAATTATCGATAACTTTGCAACTGCAGCAGTCAGATCTGTAGATGCAGGTTTTGATCTCATCGAAGTCCACGCGGCTCATGGTTATCTATTACATCAATTTATGTCCCCTTTATCTAATCGAAGAACAGATGAATATGGTGGAAGTTTTGAGAATCGCATTCGTCTAACTTTAGAGGTTTTTCAGGCGATCAAAAATGCTGTTCCAGACAACTATCCAATCGGTGTTCGTTTGTCTGCAACAGACTGGATGGAGCAAGAAAAGGGATGGAATATTGATGACTCAATTGGGTTATCAAAGGCATTAGAAAAACTTGGTGCCGTTTATATCCATGCATCATCTGGTGGATTACATGTCGATCAAAATATTCAGATTGGTCCTAATTACCAAGTTCCATTTGCGGAAGCAATCAAGAAACACGTAGACATTCCAGTGATTGCTGTTGGGCTGATCACTGAACCTCAACAGGCGGAAGATGTCTTACAACAAGGCAAAGCTGATGCAATCGGGCTCGCAAGGGTAATACTATTTAATCCAAGATGGCCATGGCATGCTGCTGCTCAATTAAAAGCAGAGGTTGAAATTAGTCCGCAATATTTACGATGCCAACCGCATGATGTGAAATCATTATTTAAGCCATATGCTGATAGATAAAATAGGCATAAAGGTATACTTAAAAAGTCATCCTGGGTAATTACGGCTGTTGTATGATAATTTGACTAACTCATACAATAGCTAGGGATGCTAAGTCATGGTTTTATCGGTCATTATTCCGATTTTTTTACTGCTTTTTTCGGGATATGCCTCGGTTAAACTGAATTTACTTAGCAAGGAACAAGTCTCTATTGTTGGTACATTCGTCATTCGAGTCGCTTTACCTGCTCTATTTTTACAAGCGCTTTCATCAAAAGATCTTGATGCGATATGGCAACCTGAACTTTTCTACAGTTATATTGTGGTGACTGCCTTTGTATTTGCAATCGCTTTATGGATTTTGGTAAAGCATTTTAAAAACAATTTAAGTGATGCTGCCATTCTCTCAATTGGAGCGTCAATGTCTAATACTGGACTACTTGGTACGGCCATTTTAAGTCTATTGATTGGTCATATCGCGCTTGCCTTTACTTCTTTAATCGTAATTATCGAAAGTGTTTTTCTTGTTCCAGCAGCTTTATTTATTGCGGGATTGCAAGCTCAAAATCAGCAAGCACTACTCAATACATTAAAAAATAACTTTATAATCCTATGTAAAAATCCATTGTTTATTGGTGTGGTAATCGGAATTGTGTGCGCGGTTTTTCAGGTTAAACTGCCGCATTATATAGATCAAGTTTTCTTAATGATTGGTCAGACGGCATCTCCTTTGGCGTTATTTGTGATTGGCGGGAGCGTCGCAGGTTTAACCTTAAAATATGTCAATCAGCAGAGTCTTTATATTGTTCTATCATCCAACTTTATTTTTCCAATACTCATGTATTTGACTCTACGATTTATTGCTCAAGCACCGATGGATATCGTGTATGTAGGGACATTGATTGCAGCTTTACCTACACCTGCATTATTTGGAATGTTGGGACAAGCATATGGACTCAATGATCGTGCAATTACACCTTTATTGATGAGTACAGTGATTGGATTTATTGTGACTGCTGGATTAATTATTTTATGGTGGTAATTGAATAAAACTTAGAATGTAATCATAAATATCCTTTTCATATAAGAAAACCCTATCTTGCGATAGGGTTTTTGTTTTTGAGCATCGGTTTAAAATTTAAATTAATGCTTAAGATTTAGCTTTCGTATTTGCTGCAGGTTTTTTTGCATTCTCAGCAATCAGTTTGTTCACGATCGCTAGATTTTCTTTGGCTTGAGGAATATTTTCATCTGCTAAAGCACTAAATATTTTTTTTGCCTCAGGTAGGTTTTGCGGAACGATATTTCCGTTTACGAACATGTTACCAATGGCCATAAGCGCAGGGATGTATCCTTTTTTACCTAAATCTTGAATGCTCGCTAAACCTTTTTTCACAGGCGCTTCAGTTTTGGTTTTGAAGCCTAATGAAATATCGTATAAAGCACGAGCATGAATGGCTGGATAACTTCCTTTCTTAATTAAAGGATCAAGTTTTTGCAAAGCGAGCTTATCAGATTGTTCTTTACCTTCAGAGAACAGTAGAACAGCAGATTCAACAATCGCATCTTCAAAACCTTGAGCTGCAGCTTTATCTAAGTATTCACGAGATTTTTTCTCATTTTTGGTCAGCCCCAAGCCGCCAGTGGCATAGTTTTGCGCCAATACATAATTGGCTAAAGGATAGCCTGCAGTGCCAGCTTGTTCATAAAGTTGTACTGCTTTTTTGTTGTCTTGTTTGGTTCCTTGACCAGCTTGAGTGAGATATGCCAAGTTATAAGTCGCTTGAGGATTCCCTGCTTTTGATAAGCGTTCAAGTTCTTGGTAGGCCGCATTGTAATTCTTTGCTTGAATCAGTTCCTGTACTTTGCTGAATGCAGGATCGACTGGTGCGGCAGCGAAGCTAAATGAGGTGGCAACAGCGAGTAAAGCACCACATAATATTTTTTTCATAATTGTTTTATACCTATCTTAAAAGCAACCCTATTTATTTGATGTAAATAGAGTTTTACACCATTTCATCATAGTCCGAATTATGTGAATGTAAATATAGAATATGTATACATCCTTCAAATTTAGCTTCGCTTTGTGAATAAAGTGTGTGTATTGCAGTATAAGCATATAAACGACACTGGATTTATGTTGTTCAGCCTTGAATATATGGATTTAACCAAAATTTTAATCCACTAGTAGTTCTTCGATGGTTTTGCTTAAATACGCATTGTGCAATGAGGTGGTCAACGATGTTTATAAAAGGCATTAAACGTAATTACGATAAAGTTTTTCAAGATGATTCAATCCCAGATGAACAAAAGATAGATGCGCTCTTATTAAAACTTGGCGAGCAGTATTTGGTGAGTCAGGAGAATCGAGTGTATGTATTCCAAAAAGGTGATTTAACCGTAAAGTTTGATGCTAAACACGCGAGAGCATTTCATTTTAAAGATTATGTGGTGAAGGATATGAATAAATTATTTCATGGCTTTTAGAATAAAACCTCCTAGCGATATAGGAGGTTTTTTTATGAGTCATCTCTCAATCGATTGAGAGTTAAAATCTATTCCATCTAACGCCTTGGTCTTATTTTCATATCTTTATCAATAAAAAAACTCTATTATAAAACGATACGAAACGTATCGTTTTATTTGTGAGAATTTCATGACAAGCGAAGACAAAAGTGCACGACGCCGATCATGTATTTTAGCTTCAGTCAAACAGGCTTTGAATGAAGTGGAATATCACCAACTGACAGTAGAAGACATTGCTTCACGTGCTGGGGTGGGAAAGTCGACTATTTATCGATGGTGGTCACATAAATCTGAATTGGTTCTAGACACGTTTAAGGAGCTCACACTCTCAATTTTTGAGTTTGAGCCAGAATTCGATCTTGAACAAAATCTTAATCAACAATTGCTTCGTTTGGCTAAGGCTTTAGATCATCCAGTGGGACGTGCGATGTTGGTGGTTATGGCGAATCATCGTGAATTGGCTGCAACATTCTTCAAGCAATATTTGTTACCTAAACGAGTTCAACTGCATCAACTGATCCAACAGGCGATTGAGGTGGGGGAGCTGATAGAACATGATCACTATGATTTGGTACTTGATCGACTGTATGGTCCTATTCATTACCAAATTATTTTCTTTAATCATTTGCCTGATGAGCACTATATCCGTCAATTGGTCAAACTGAGTTTAGATCCATTACGCCCTCAAGCCCAAACATTAATGCGACAAGAGTAGATTTTCATGAGTGTAACCACCGAGCGACTTTGGAATCGTTCATTTATCTTGTGTGTATTAAATAATTTATTTGTTTTTATTTACTACTTTGCCATGTTGGCTGTCCTTCCGATTTACATTGTGAAGGACTTAGCGGGATCAGTTGAAGAAGCAGGATTAGCGTTAACGCTTTTTCTCGCCTCATCAATAGCAGTACGACCATTTTCAGGTATGATCATTCAAAAAATGGGTAAGCGACTCACTATGCGTGGATCGAGCACGTTTTTTGCGGTCTTTGCATTTGCTTATTTATTCATTGATAACATGTGGTCATTGTTGCTTATACGATTTTTACATGGGATATGGTTTAGTGTGTTGACCACTGTGGCTGTTCCAGTCGCGAATGACTTCATTCCTGAGCATCGTAAAGGTGAAGGCATGGGTTATTATGTGATGTCCACTAACCTAGGTGTGGTATTTGGACCGTTAATTGCTCTTACCATGATTCAATTTTATAGCTTCCAAATTTTATTCGGTGCTCTCGCGGTGCTCATCAGTTTAGGTCTAATTTTTAGCTGGCTATTAAATATTCCAGCGAATCAGATACCTCAGCAACATAAAATGAATAAAAAAGGTTTTAAGCTAGACGATTTTCTTGAGCCTAAAGTTTTTGCTGTAAGTGGTGTTGCTTTACTTACAGCTTTTGCTTACTCGAGTATTACCAGTTTTATTACGGTTTATAGTGAGAGCAAACAACTGCTGGCGTACACCAGTGTATTTTTTATATTGTTTGCGGCGTCGATGTTAATTGTAAGACCTTGGGTCGGTAAAATTTATGACCGTCAAGGTCCGAGTGCTGTTATTGTTCCTTCTTTTATATTTTTTGCGATTGGGCTTATGGTCGTAACATTGGTCAATGATCAATGGATGTTGTGGTTATCTGCAATTTTTATTGGAATTGGATATGGTTCAGTATTTCCTTGTTTGCAAACGCTCACCATTCAAACCGTAGATAAACATCGGATGGGGCATGCAATATCAACATTCTTTATTTGTTTTGATATTGGTCTAGCGATTGGTTCAGTTGTGATGGGATTAGTTATCGCACAATGGAGCTTTGAATTTATGTACTGGTGTTGTGCGGTATTGGTCATATTAAACCTGATTATTTACCGGAAATATGTTCCAAATCCTCAGCCTAATGGTTAATAAAAAACCTCCTAAATGGAGGTTTTTTTTAGATTATTTTACTGTGGTCTAGCCACATCACCATTTAAATACTCAGGCAAATCTAAAACAGTCACGTCTAACTCTGCTAATGCTTCAGGGCGTGCCACCACCAAAGCGATATAACCATTTTCAAATGCAGCACTATTGACCACTTGTACGCTTTTATCGAGTTGTTCCGCTTCTGCAGGCACAGCACCTGTACCTTGAATCAGATGTAACCACGCTTTCGGTTTGGCTTTAAACCATAAGCGTGCAATGACTTCCTGACCCAAGTAACAACCCTTGTCATAGTGAACGCCTTCACGTTGATGTAAACGGAGTTCTTGGGGTTGGAACACGTGTTCTATGGCTTGATCAATGTAAGCTTGACCCTGTTGAATGGCCTGAACTTGCCAAGCGGCAATATCTGTTACTTCTGCTGAGAACGTTGTGGTGTCACCTTGAAGCGTAGGATAGACCTGACTAGCTTCTTCAAGTTTCATTTTGGAAAAAGCACCGAATTTTTTAATGTGTTTGGAAAATTCTTCAGCTTGATCTTGAGTGGTTACAATGACAAAGCTTTCAGGATTCAGCTTTGTTAGCCATAAACCAAAGTGAATTCGACCTTTTAAATCACAAATTGCTGTGTAGCGCGTGATATTTTCTTCAAGGCGTTCAACATGCAACGTCACTTGACCTTGTAAAAATTTTTGAGCATCCACGCCATTAAGCGTAAATGAGGAGAAAGATAAATTGTTCATTTTCTATGCTCGAATCTGAATCTAATACTAAAGAATTATCCCAATTTTCCACTATTTTTCAAAAAAAAGCACATAACTGCTTATTTATCTGCGTTATTTGAAACAAAATATTTCAAAAACCCTATTTTTTATACCTAAGTCGATGAAATATATAAGATTTGGGAAATTGACTTTCAGCAGTGTACTATGCCATCACAAATGATGAAGTCTCATCAACAACAAAATGTTTAGAAAGTTTAGAAAAAAGATGCTCAAGGCAAGGCAGGAACGCGATGAATAACAACTACCGTAAACCACTGCAAGGTACCCAGCTCGAATATTATGATGTGCGTCAAGCCGTTGAAGATATTCAGCCAGGCGCATACGCAAAACTCCCATATACTTCTAAAGTGCTTGCAGAGCAATTGGTACGCCGTTGCGACCCTGCAATTTTAGAGCAGTCTCTTAAAGAATTAATCTTTAATAAACAAGACCACGATTTCCCTTGGTATCCAGCACGTGTGGTTTGCCACGATATTTTAGGTCAAACAGCATTGGTGGACCTTGCAGGTTTGCGTGATGCGATTGCCGATCAAGGTGGAGACCCATCTAAAGTCAATCCCGTGGTACCAACTCAGCTGATTGTCGATCACTCACTCGCAGTCGAGTACGGTGGTTTTGATCCTGATGCATTTGAGAAAAACCGTGCGGTGGAAGATCGTCGTAATGAAGACCGTTTCCATTTTATTGAGTGGACCAAAACTGCCTTTGAAAATGTTGATGTGATTCCTGCGGGTAATGGCATCATGCATCAAATCAACTTGGAGAAAATGTCTCCAGTGATTCAAAACCGTGGTGGCGTGGCTTTCCCTGACACGTGTGTGGGCACAGATTCACATACACCACATACGGATGCTTTGGGTGTGATCTCCATTGGTGTCGGTGGTTTAGAAGCTGAAAACGTGATGCTTGGTCGTGCATCTTGGATGCGTTTACCTGACATTATTGGTGTAGAGCTTGTTGGTCAGCGTAAGCCGGGCATTACGGCAACTGATATCGTATTGGCTTTAACAGAGTTCTTGCGTAAAGAGCGAGTCGTCGGTGCATATTTAGAGTTCTTTGGTGAAGGTGCAGACACCATGTCGATTGGTGACCGCGCAACCATCTCCAATATGACCCCTGAATACGGTGCAACGGCTGCGATGTTCTATATCGACCAAAACACCATTGATTATCTAACACTGACAGGTCGTGAGCCTGAGCAAGTGAAGCTTGTAGAAACCTACGCCAAAGAAATTGGTCTGTGGGCAAGTGATATGACTAAAGCTGAGTACCCACGCGTATTACGTTTTGATTTATCGACTGTGACTCGTAACATTGCTGGGCCATCAAACCCACATGCGCGTGTATCGACAAGCGATTTAAAAGCAAAAGGTATTGCAGGTAATTTAGACGCTGCTCGTGCGCAAGAAGCAGAAGGCTTAATGCCTGATGGTGCAATCATCATCGCTGCGATTACCTCTTGTACCAATACCTCTAACCCACGTAATACGGTTGCAGCTGGCTTGCTTGCTCGTAAAGCGAATGAACTCGGCTTAGTGCGTAAGCCGTGGGTGAAATCATCTTTTGCACCGGGTTCTAAAGCAGCAGCATTGTATTTAGAAGAAGCAGGTGTACTCGGTGATTTAGAAAAACTCGGTTTTGGTATCGTGGCGTATGCATGTACCACATGTAACGGGATGTCAGGTGCGTTAGATCCAAAAATCCAGCAAGAAATTATTGACCGTGACCTCTACGCAACGGCGGTATTGTCTGGTAACCGTAACTTTGATGGTCGTATCCATCCTTATGCAAAACAAGCATTCTTGGCATCTCCACCTTTAGTTGTGGCTTATGCGATTGCAGGTACGATTCGTTTTGACATCGAAACCGATGCATTAGGAAACGATAAAGATGGCAACCCAATTTATTTAAAAGACATTTGGCCATCTGATGAAGAAATTGATGCGTTGGTTAAAGTTGCGGTAAAACCTGAGCAATTTAAGAAAGTGTATATCCCAATGTTTGATTTGGGTGAGAAGGTTCAAGCGGCAAGCCCATTATATGACTGGCGTCCACAAAGTACGTATATCCGCCGTCCGCCATATTGGGAAGGCGCACTTGCTGCACCACGTACTTTAGCCAATATGCGTCCGCTTGCGATTTTAGGTGACAACATTACCACAGACCATTTATCACCATCGAATGCGATTATGATGGATTCGGCAGCAGGTGAATATCTACATAAAATGGGCGTGCCTGAAGAAGACTTTAACTCATACGCAACGCACCGTGGTGACCACTTAACGGCACAACGTGCGACCTTTGCCAATCCGAAATTGTATAACGAAATGGTGGTACGTTCGGACGGTAGGATTAAGCAAGGTTCAAAAGCGCGTGTAGAGCCTGAAGGCGAAGTGATGCGTATGTGGGAAGCCATTGAAACCTACATGAACCGTAAACAGCCTTTGATCATTGTGGCAGGTAAAGACTACGGTCAAGGTTCTAGCCGTGACTGGGCTGCGAAAGGTGTTCGCCTTGCAGGGGTTGAAGCGATTGTGGCAGAAGGTTTTGAACGTATTCACCGTACCAACTTGGTGGGTATGGGTGTATTACCACTTGAGTTTAAAGCAGGGACTGACCGTAAAACTTTAGGTTTGGATGGTACTGAGCTGTATAGCGTGATTGGTAATATTGCACCTCGTTCGACTTTGACTTTAGTTATTGAGCGCTCAACGGCGGATGGTAAAAATCAAACGATTGAAGTGCCTGTTACGTGTCGTTTGGATACCGAAGAAGAAGTATCTGTATATGAAGCGGGTGGGGTGTTACAACGCTTTGCACAGGATTTCTTAGAAGGGAATGTAGCGTAGTTTATAAGTTGAAAATCTCCCCAAACCCCTCTTTTAAAAGAGGGGAATTCCCTCCTTTTAAAGGAGGCTTGGGGAGGATTAAAGTTATTTTGAACATTGATAAAGTATGTTTAGACTTTTAAAAATTCAAAATTTAGATAATATTTACATATATATTTTTAGAACAATAAGAATTGATGAAAATACGCAATAAATTGTTTTTAATATTTTTTTTAATCCTTGTTATTACAATGTCTTGGAAATTAAATCATTTAAATAAACCTGTAAATTTAAGTCAAAAGTTAGATCCCAAAGTAACTGCTCAGCAAATTTTGGGGAGAATCCCTTATAAAGTAAGCTCCGAAGCAAGTAAAAAAAATATTGAATATATCTTTATGGATATCGACAAGAATGCTTTATCCAGAGATGATTTAAGTCGAATTGAGAAGCAATTAACACAAACTTGGCAACTTGTAGAAAAGACGCAATATGATCATATTTATTGCAAAGATGCATGGAATGAAATTGTCATATCTCAGCCTGTATCACAAGCAGGTGAGCGAGATCAAAATTACAAGCAAAGATTTAATACGGATAAATACCAGATTTTTATAGTTTGGCAAAGTTATGGTACTGATGCTTGCATACACTTACTGAATAACGGCTAGTTGGGTTTCACAGTTCTATGTTGATTTTGGTGGTTGAGCGTTCATCGACTGAGGGTGTCAATTAAATCCTTGAGATTCCTGTAACCTGTCGTTCGGATACCGAAAAAGAAGTATATGTGTATGAAGCGGGTAGATGTTGCAATGCTTTGCACAGCCCTTGTTAGGAGGGAGTGTTTTAAATTTAATAATTTATAAGTTTGTTTAATAGGTCAATGTATGGATTATGATAAAGATATAAAAAACTTAAATATTAGTGATTTTGAGAAAAATGGATTACAGGTTTATCGAAATTACCAAAATGCATTTATAGAAAATCAAATAAAATTATTTGTTGAGGATTGTGATAATAAGCAGTATTTGAGTCTAAAAAATTTAGAAAGGGTAATGAATTTAATTTCTAATGAAGAAAGTAAATACCTCCCTATTGTAATATGTTCTTACGCTGATGAATGTTTTGAAAGTATGATCAAAAGAATCGTGCCCAAAGACACACCTGGAGGAGCGAAATCATTATTAGATGGCTTTGGTAGCTTATCAAGTTTTTCAAATCGAATTCAAATAGCGTATGTATTTGACTTGATTAGTAAGGATATATTAATAGAGTTAAATGCCCTTAGGAAGGTGAGAAATGATTTTGCTCATAGATGGGATATCGAAGAAAACAGAGATAAGTTAGTGAATAGTATTAAATCTAGATCAGTAAAAATAGAAGATTTACTAATAAAAGGGAATAGGATTAGAGAAAATTTATCTGTAGAAGATAAATGGAAATGCCACTTAATAGTTTTTGTGGGTCGACTACATTATGAAACTGAACTTTATTATTCCTGTGTAAAAAAAGGTTTAAAGCCCACAGAGGTTCTTTACGATTTAGATAAGAGTCCCAAACTTTTTAAAGATGTTAATTTACTTACTCACAGCTTTTTAGAAAAGTATAAACCGTGAAGTTTATGTTCGCCCAATCGACACCATCATCTGTCGAAATGGACAATAAAAAGTCATTCATTGTTCGTTATAGTGGTGTCACCATTTCTAAAATTATACGGAGAACAAAAATGGTTACAGCTGGCTCTAAACCGGGAACAGGTTTCTATTTTTGCGTTCAATGTGGGCATCGTGCTTACTTAGAAATTGGTACTGATCGTTTACCACCGTGTACCAAATGTTTAAGCAATCAATTTAAAAAATAATTCGCTCAAGCAAACACACTAAAACAGACACCACTGTTTGAAACAAAAGCCCTATTACTCCATAGGGCTTTTTTGTTACCTTAAGAAAATTAAAAACATATTAATAAAAAGGGTCACTATGGAAACGATACTCGGTTTATGTCTTGGTATAGGATTAAGTGCTGCATGTGGCTTCCGCGTATTTGTTCCATTATTGGTGATGAGTATTGCTGCCATTATGGGCATTTTTGAACCCATCAAAGGTTTTGAATGGTTGGCGATGCCATCGGTCTGCATTGCACTCGGTTTTGCCACACTGTGTGAAATAGGCGCTTATTACATCCCATGGGTAGACAACTTACTCGATACCATTGCAACACCTGCCGCGATGGTGGCTGGAACATTGACAACCATGGCGGTAAGCTCTGGTGAAATGTCGCAATTTGCAAGTTGGGCTGCCGCAATCATCGTCGGTGGTGGAACAGCAGGAGCAGTGCAACTTGGGACAGTGGCAGCACGGGGTGTATCGACCGCAACCACGGGTGGCGTGGCAAATCCTGTGGTATCTACAGGTGAGTGGGTCAGCGCATTGGTGATTTCCGTATTGTCATTTTTTATACCCGTATTGGTAGTGATCGTTTTAATAATCGGTGTGGTTTGGGCAGTACGCTGGATTCATCAGAAAAGACGCATGGTAAAGAATGCCGAAAGTCCCCTGTAAAATCTCAATGGAACATCGTAAAAATATGTTGAATCACGATTACCATTCCAGTTCATCTAAAAATTATATTGGCTAAAAACATTATAAAAATTATAAAGGAGCTCAGCAGATGCCTGTGCTAAAAATATTAAAGCGTCATGGTATATCAGTCGTGATACTTATGGCATGTTCGATTGCTTCAGTACCGTTATGGGCGAACACTCCACAGCAGAAAACACTAAGCCCAGAAGAAATCAAACTTCAACTGCAGGCAAAAAAATTTAAGGACTTTATTCCAGACCAATACTTTCTGTTCGATGCCGTAGAAGGTGATTTGAATCAGGATGGCCAAAAGGATGCCGTACTGATTGTAAAAAAAATTGATCCCAAAGGGTGGGTGAACCATCCTGATCAGGGCAAGCTGGATCGTAACCGACGTGGCATTCTGGTGCTATTACAGGATCAATTCAAATATCAAAAACTGATGCAGAATCTGACTGCATTTTCATCAGAAAATGAAGAGGGTGGTGTTTATTTTCCGCCAGAACTCAGTGCTGATATCCGCAAGAATATTCTGGGGATCCATTATGGACACGGTCGTTATGGCTATTGGAGTTATAAGTTTCGTTTAGAGCAGCAGGATATGCGTTTGATTGGTTATGATCTTTCTAGTAATTATGGCCCATATACTGATTATAGAGTAAGTATTAATTTTCTCAGTCATCAAAAAAAGCATTCACAAAATATCAATTTGGCAGATCGGGATCTTCAGGAAAAATTTAAGCATACCTGGTCCAAAGTGAATTATTCACCAATCTATCTGTCCAAAATCAAGGACTTTGATGAGCTCAATTTTGAATAACTTTTTTAATAAGGTTGGTGCGAATTTTGCTTGATTATTTACAGTAAAAATGATTCCAAGAGGAAGAATCACATGGAAATGAGCAGCATAGCTGAAAATGAAAAAACGTCTTTAGGTGTTAAAGTTCAATTTATGGCAGGCTGGCCAATATTACTGTTACTCATTGGTGGCGCAGTAGGAGTGGTACTGGGCATCGTTGCGTATGTGATTAACCTCAAAATTTACAAATCTGAATTATCTCAACTACAAAAAGTACTCGCTAATCTTATGTGTGGCATGTTTGCCATGATGTTGTGGTGGAGCATTGCATCTTGGATTCAAGCCAGTCTCTAAAATCAAAAGTCGACTTGAATTTTAATTGCAATATTTAGCTCAAAAACGCTAAAAAAAGTGTATCAATGAGCCTATTTGGGAAAAAATATTGTATTTATAAGATGAAATGAAATAATTTTTTATTCGATGCTAAAATTCGTTAATCTTAGGAAATTAATCCCGACGCAGTCTCGCTATTATATATCTCAAGGGTGTGACGGGATCGAAAAGAGTAGATTGCTACCAGTTGCGTACAACGTGCGTGTAGTACTTACCCAAAAGGTCTTGATTCGGCTTAGGACGCTATAAACCAGAAGTTTATAGGCAATAGGGTTATAACTTACAAAGTTATAATAGTTGAAGTAAACAACATGTTTTCCCTGACACCCTCAAAATTCTCTTAAAAAAAATTTTCATTCTCAATTCTCAAATCTCAAATCTCAAATCGCTCATCTTATAAATTGACACTGAGTTGATCAGTTGCTATTTTTCCGCATCCCAAAGAAATGCTCTGTTCACATGCCTTTAGACGATAATTTTGTATATATGCCACCTCAAGGTCCGCTTAACATCGTCTATGAAGATGATGATTTGGTGGTCATTGATAAACCAGCAGGATTATTGTCTGTGCCAGGACGCTTGCCTGAACATCATGACAGTGCGTATTTTAGAGTGATAGCTCAATATCCAAATGCAAAAATTACCCATCGTTTAGATATGGCAACCTCTGGAATTTTGATGTTTGCAAAACATCGTGATGCTGAAGTGGCTGTGAGCAAAATGTTCCAAGCACGCACCGTGAAAAAAAATTATGTGGCACTGGTGCAAGGTAAAATTGCACAACAGGGACAAGTAGACTTGCCTTTAATTACGGACTGGGAAAATAGACCGAAACAAATCGTTCATTTTGAATTTGGAAAACCAGCCTTAACACTGTTTGAATTGGTCGCTTATGATGCGCATTTAGATGTTAGTCGTGTCTTGTTGACGCCAATTACGGGGCGTTCACATCAATTACGCGTACATATGCAAGCCATAGGTCATCCGATCACAGGTGATAAACTCTATCATCCAAACCCTAAACTCAGTGATTTAGGGCGTATGGCTTTGCATGCAAGTTATTTAGAGTTTCAACAACCGTTGAGTGGTATTGAAATTAAAATTGTGAGTGAAGTTCCATTTTGAATGAAACGCTTCAAGCAGAATATGTAATGTGAGTGCCTAACTAAAATTTAACAATTACGATCATATAAGTTTAAGAACAATTTCTAATGAATTCTTCTCCAAAATGAAATAAATATAGGCTACTCTAGGATATTGTATACGCAATAACCACAATAAGGATGAATGTATGAGCCGTGATTTAGAACAATTTCCTAATGATGATAATGGCGATGTACTGTGGCAAATGTTCCAGGATGGAGATGATTTAAGCGAGCCGCATGAGATTGAGTACTCAATTGCTTTTAGCTCTAAAGAAAAAGCTGAAAAATGTGCCTTGTTCTTGCTTCAGGAAGAACAAAAGATCAGTTTATTTATTGATGAAGAGTCTGAATCCGCAGAATGGATTATCACGATTTACGTGTACATGGAGCCAGAATACACAGATATTGTGGATTTGGAAGAGTGGTTTACCAAAATAGCCAATGACTATGATGGTGAGTACGATGGATGGGGATGTATGGCATATGTATATGATGATGAAGATATAGAAGATGAGTTTCAAAGCTAAACAAGGCTAGAGCCAATAAAAGAACCTAAGTGATTGAACTTAGGTTTTTTATTTAAACCTTATAAAATTTAAGGTTTTTTTCTATTCGCTAGTTGAAAGTGGTATATTGAGCAAAATTTTTTTAATTTTTTGGATTTTTTATGTCTTTGCCAAATTGCCCAAAATGTTCCTCTGAATATACTTATGAAGATGGGGACCTCTTGATCTGTCCAGAATGTTCACATGAATGGAAAGAAGGAGAGACACTCGAAGAAGTGGTTCAGATCAAAGATGCAAATGGCAATCTTCTTGCAGATGGCGATACCGTAACGGTTATCAAAGATTTAAAAATTAAAGGTTCATCATCCGTAATCAAAGTCGGTACTAAAGCAAAAAGTATTCGTTTGTTGCCAGATGCAACGGATGGTCATGATATTGATTGTAAAGTAGATGGTTTTGGCGCAATGAAACTTAAGTCCGAATATGTAAAGAAAGCATAAGCTTTTTATAATGGCTTCAGTGAAACTGGGGCCAATTTTTTTATGTGATAATAACTCGTCGTTGGTTTTAATCTGATCATAATGATAAGTTTTAATAAATAATGGTTGTTTTTTATCAATTTAAATTGAATTTTAGATACAAATTAGAATAAAAATTTCTTTGCTTGGCACAAAATAACATTACAGTTTTTCTTTAAAAGTGTTAACTTCATCACACTAATAACAATAAGGTCACATCATGTCTATTCAGATTGAGGGTAATGTTGTTGCTGCTCATGAAGTATTAGCGCAATTAAAAGAATGGGATTCAGCATTAGTGGGTAATAATGTTGATGCGTTAATCGAACAATGTGCGCAAAATGTAAGTATGTTTGATGTCAGCACCCAACTTGAGGGAGCTGAAGCTTATCGAAAAGAATGGCAAAAATTTAGCCCCTATTTCTTCGATGGAATGCAAATCACTCGCCGTGATGTAAAAGTGCATGCGAGTGATCATTTGGTTGTATTACATTGTCACTCTAAAGTGGAACATAAAGCCTTAAAAGGTCAGCTGCAAATGCCTTGGTGTCGTACAACACTATGTCTACAAAAAACTAATGAACAGTGGGTGATGGTACACCAACATATTTCTATGCCTGTAGACTTAGCAACGGGAAAGGCTATCATCTTGAAGGATAAATCAAAATTAAGGCTTGTGGTTTAGCTTATCTTGAGCATTTAGATGGGCTTAAACAGTGTTATCTTTCATGAATGAGTTAAATTCTGGAGATGAGCCATGGGATTTTATGATTTTTATCGTTTGAGTTCTCATGCGGTGATCACCAACCCAGAGGGACAAGTCTTATTACTGAAAGCAAACTATGCCAATTACAGTTGGGGGTTGCCTGGTGGTGGTTTAGATCAAGGTGAAACCATACATCAAGCTTTGCTCAGAGAGTGTAAAGAAGAAATAGGTTGTGATGTAAGCATCCAGTATTTGTCTGGGGTTTACTATCACACACATTTAAACTCACACACCTTTATATTTCGATGCATGATTGAAAATAATGCCCAAATTCGACTCTCTGAGGAACATACGGAATATGCATGGTTTAGTCCAGAGCAACTGTCTGAGGTTCAACGCACTCGCGTTCAAGACTGTCTGAATTTTCAAGGTGAAGTTCGGAGTTATTCATTCTAGAATTTAGAAATTAGACAGATGGTATAATGTTTTGAAAATGATTGAGCTTAGCAATGATTTCATCTACTTGTTTCAGACGTTTCACTTCATCCCATAACAGTTTTGCTTCAGGATAATGTTTAGACATCATACCTAGCCATTGCTTATAACGTCCGACCATATTCATTTCTTTTTTATAAGAACCATTTAAGAAGCGAATTTGGAGTGTAATTAAATCGCTCCATTGTAATATCGCTTCGTCTTTATTTTGTCGGATGCATTGTGTGACATCGGGTGTTGTCACTGCTGCACGACCAATCATTAGATCTTCACAACCTGACTCTATTAAACACTGGCGCGCATCTTGGTTATTCCAGATTTCACCATTGGCTATCACATTAATGCTAAGCGCATGACGAATGGGTTGAAGTTGATCCCAAAAGGCGGGTGGGGTATAGCCATCTGCTTTTGTTCGTGCATGAACGGTCACCCAAGCGGCACCAGCATCTTCTATAGCATGTGCATTTTCCAGGGTGAAATTACGATCCATATAACCTAAACGCATTTTTGCTGAAACTGGTATTTCAGCAGGCACTGCATCACGTACAGCTTTAACCAGTTGATACACTGTTTCAGGTTCATCCAATAATACAGAACCACCTCGATGCCTGTTTACTGTTTTAGCTGGACAGCCAAAATTCATATCAATTGCAGGTGCACCTAACTCCACCGCTCGAACGGCATTTGCAGCCAACATGGTTGAATTATTCCCTAAAAATTGAACATGAACGGGTGTTCCTGCTGCTGTTTTGCCATCGTTCAATAATTCGGGACAGTAAGAATGATAGATGTGATCTGGAAGGACAGAATCATTGACACGGATAAACTCAGTTACACACCAGTCGAAGCTGCCGACATGTGTGAGAACATCACGCATGATGGGATCAGTTAAACCTTCCATGGGTGCTAAAACGAGTTTCACTTGGTCACCTGAATATGGGAAAAACGGTGTTATACGGTGTTTTGTATAGCTTGTCTAGTCAGAAATTTCACACAAAAAAAAGCCCAAACTTATGTTTGGGCTTTTCGCTTCCAATTATTGATATTTAGCCCATTGTAGGTCTGCATTTTTAATGGCGATGAAATCATTTGCATTCACATCGTCAACTTTATTTAAATTTTTATATTCATTTTTGGGAATATAAATATTTGTACCAGCACCCATTGTATTGTGTTGTTGAACACTAGTATACGGTGGGACACCTTGAGAGCTGATATTACCAAAGATTCCATTTTTTTCACCGATACCACATGCTGCACTACCTTCAACATTACTTCTTGCTAATACGTCACCATAAATTTGTGCACATGCACCAATACGCACAACCTGATTAGACATCAAGGCAACTAAACCAAGTTCTAGCTTTGTGATTTCTTTATTATCAATAGTCACTGTATCAAGCGTACCGTTAGGTAATCTATTGGTATTTTTATACATCGTATTCGCATCTTGGCACAAATTCACTGGCGTCAAGAATTTGTTCGATAAAGTTGCAGGTGTTGTTGCAGGTGGACTAACACTAAACTTAGTATTAGACGTAGTGCCTAAGTTACGTGAACAAATTAAGGCATCTGTTGCATTTGGATTTCGCGTAATATTACGAGGCGAATAAATGCGAGGAGACATCGCAATCGCATCAATATCACCTTCAGCAAGGAAAGTATTGGTGAATACAGAATCAGTACTGTCCGCCGCAAGATTCGCTTTACCAGAAATAATTAATTTACCTTCGAAATACAGAATACCTGGAGCAAAACTTGCGTTATCGAATGTAGATGTATCCATTGAACGAATATACCAAGTGTCTGGTAATGTATAGTCATAATCTTTAGGCCAGCCAAATATATAACGATCTTTACCATCAAGACCATTGAAGTCTAAGCTGACCCGTGGAAGATATCCAATAATTTGACTCGTACAATAACCGCTCTTATGCTCAGTACGTAGCCCTAAACTATTGGTCATGACCTGTTCTTCATGAATAGTTTCACAAATAGCACCGACATAATCTTTGCTATTCAAGGTGTATTTCCCTAAATAGAAACCTCGTGAGCCTGAGTTTGAGTTCTCAGGGTCAATTTTCATGATTTGAGTTTTATTTCCTGAAGCATCTACAGCAAACTGTTTGTGAATATTATTAGTAGCGTCATACTCATACATGTAAGTGATTTTAGAGCTCTCATTGCGAAGATGATTTAAATATACGCGAGCAGCGCCATATTCACGTACGAAAATATAGTTTGCATCATTTCGATATTGACGAACATCGACTCTGGTTTCAAACGTCATATTTTGAATTGCTTCTTGAATACTGGCTATGGTTTCAGACACATCGTATTTAGGAATATCTGGAAAAGTACTGAGCTGAGGGATGCTTGTGAGTTTTTCATAAATTTTTCCACTAATCGCATTCTTAAATCCTTCAACTACACCATTCTGATTTGAAGTACTAAAGTTGGCAAGATAGACATCACCTTTTACGTCTTCAGTAATAAGACCATCTAATAAGCGTAATGGACCGTTAGAATACACATTTCCACCAATCCAACTTGTACTTAAGCGGACTCCAGCCTTGTACACGCCAATCCCTTGTTTCGACTGATTGTGAGCATAGGCCGATTGTTCAATTTTGGAGAAGGTATCAAGGTCAATAAATTCTTTGGCTCTTACACTGCCCTTAACGTCACTACTAGAAATATTAACTTTCCCGCCTGATGTAATATCACCCGTAACAACACTAGTTCCGATCATTGTTACGTTGCCACCTGCCATGACATTTCCGTTGACTTTACTAGAAACGGAAATATTGACATTCCCTTGGTGTGTGGTGATAGAAGACACTTCAACATTCGTGCGTAGTGTTACATCTTTATTGGTATGTAAGTTTGCAGCATAGCCTCCTTCTGTAAGACTAATATTTCCGTCAGTGGAAATATTTTGAGCTTTAGAACCAAGAGAAAGTGTGACATCACCAATTGCTTTAATATTTTCTGCTTTGACATTGGTTAACAGTTTAACCCACTCACCAGATGAAATATTGCCAAAATTTCCGCCGTTAATAATATGAACATAGCCCTCAGCATTGATGTTAATTACAGCCCCATTTCTTGTACCACAGGCATCAATTAAGCAATCAATATAGACATTTCCACCTTTACCATCTTTGTCTTTCTTAACGTTAATAGTTAAGTTTTTGATATTTTGGATTTTGAAGCCAGCTTGTAAGGACAGGCTGCCACCATCGACATTCAGTTCGACATATTCATCTGGTTTAGTTGGATCTTCGCCAGAAATAGTAGTGCCAGACATAAATGTTTGACCAGTGAAATTAATAACACTCTTGTACTTAATCAGGTCTGCTGCAAGATCATAGATTGCTTGTATCGTAGTAGCTGATTGAGCTGACCCACTTTTCGACAGAATATTTGCGATAACAATACATTTGGTTCCAGTAGAACCATCTGGGTTATTGGTTAAACCATTGCAACCTTTTACATCTTTTACTTCAACTGTGACATAACGTTGGTTGGTATCATCATTTAAAAGTTGAATTTCACCTGTATTTAATAAGCTTTGGCGAAAGTCATTAATATCGGTATCCTTATATTTTTTTAATAAATATTCACGAAAGGCACTAACACCTGACCATCCCATGAGTTGTACGTTGGTTTGTGCATGCGCAGCAACATTTGCTTCTTTGTTGGAGATGAGTGATTTTGCAACAGTCGATGTTATGATCATCACTGTAAGCCCGATGAGCAAGACCAAAAGAATAGTGGCCATGCCTTGCTGCTTTCTTAAACTATTCATCTTTAATCTCGCTCTTAAAGGTTAACAATGTTATTAAGACAAACAGTATTACTCACTGTTTGACCAATATTTGAATTTTGCATTTCATCTGCGTATTGACGATTGGCAGTTATCGTCAGTTGGCGCGTACCTTTGGAGTTGTTTTTATCAATTCCAAAAGGTGTACAATTTCCCGGTGTTAATACAAAGTTAAAAACGGTGTCTGTTTCTAAGGTCTTAAAGGAAACAATATGCTGTTTTTCATCAGGTTGGCTAAAAGTTTCAATATTTAATACTGCTTCAGAACCACAGTTATTCTTTTTAAGAAAGATTAAGCGATATGTATCACCTTCTTTTTCTTGAGTTAATGCTTCACAGTTGTAATTAATCGTTGTATTTGCAGACATTAAGCTTGTTACAGGATCTGGATTCATACGCCAGAAAACAGCAGGTAAATTTTGAGTGTCCACTCCTACAGCAATATCTGATGTTTTTCCTGAACCATAGCCTGCATTTTGAACGAGCTTCTGTGCAACTGATAATGCTGTTCGTATTTGAGCATCGTATTCCGAATCACGAGAAGAACTAATACCAATTTGAGTCGTTTGTTTAAAAAGCATGAGCATCATTAGCATGCATAACATTGCAATGACTAATCCAACCATCAACTCAACGAGCGTAAATCCTTTTTGACTCATGATTTATCTCCCGACTCGATAACAATCTAAGCCTTCCATACTATCTTCAGCACAGGTCTTGGCATTAGATTGATTTGTACTCGCAGCTAACACAGGCCATGTAATTTTTGTACCTGCGACACCGCTCGTTTCACTAATATTTTCAGAATTCAAATTGCAATAAATGTAGTAGGTATTACCATTTAATGTGAACGATTTACTTTCGGTAGATTGGTTATTGAATGAAGCACAAACATCAGTTGAGTCAGTAGATATAGTGATGGTTTGTAAGCGATTTTGCAGTTCGTTTATCACTATATTGTCAATGTTCATATATCGTTGCGTGTTCAACATTTTGCTGATTGCTAAACCGCTACCAAAAACAATAATCGAGAATATAAGTAAACCAACAAGAGACTCCAACAATGTGAAACCACGTTGATTAGTTGATTTGAATGTTTGCTGATTCATTATTCTTCTCAACTGTAACGGTTAAATTTAAATTTGAATTGCACGTTGCTGATGCTGAACTTGCAGCAACCAACATCCCATTCGAGTTAAAAGATAGACAATAAAACTCTGTATTGTTTACTTTGAAAAATACATTCGATGCATAGGGGATTTTTTGAAGGATATAGTTTTGGTCAGGCGAGTTGCCGTCACTTGTTGAACACGCATCAGTATTGTCCTTAGCAACACGAATGACTCTAATTTCTTGATGGGTTTTATCTATACAAACAGATGCTGCTGCAAGTGAAGACTCTTGATTATTCGTGTTTCGAATTGCTGCAGAACGAGCTTGATAAGTCGCATTTTTAATACCTGCTAGCGCTCCATCAACATGACTTTGATCTACCCAAGCTCTGGTTAAAGAAGTACCTACAAATAACAAAATAGCCAGTACAACGATCGTAATCATTAGTTCGATCAGCGTGAAACCAAGTTGTTTTCTATAACCAGTATTTTGCATATTATTTCACCCAGTCAGTATATGAACCACAACCGGACACGGTACGAGTTCCATCATTTTTGAGTGTTAATGTACAACCTAAAACTCTTGCTTCAGTTCCTATTGCCTGAACCGCATAATTCACACCATCTGATGAAGTGTATGTAAAATTAAATGAATCAGAACTTGGATTCCAAGTTGTAAATTTAGTTTTTACTGCGTTGGTATTTGATAAGGTTTCTTTAGGGTAGTTTAGTGTTCTTTGATATGCATTTTCAGCACCTAATGAAAGTGCGATTAAATTTGATTGAGCTTCTTTGATTTTTGCTTTGGTGACGTAGTTTTGATAACTAGGTACTGCAATTGCGGCCAAGATTGCAACAATAATGATGACGATCATTAATTCGATTAAGGTAAAACCTTTTTGCAATTTCATACATACCCCAAAATAATCATCAAAAATATCCATTTACTAACTGTAACATTAGTTACTAACCTAAATAATAACAACTTATAGGAGATTAATGGGGGCTATTAAGCGATGAACAGATTATTAATATTAATTAATTAAATAATTCAAATAATATTAACTATTATTTATTAAATCATCATAAAGGTTTAATGTGGTTTTTTTATTTTAAATAATTGATTTTTATTACTATTTTTAATATGAAAATTTTATTTATACTTAAAATTTATTTACCTATATTTTAAATGTATTTAAAATATATAAAATTTAATAGGATGTGATATTTATTTAATTATTATTATTTATCGTGATTTAAATCACACAATTGTTATTTTCCTAGAATCATTTCTAATACAAATTTTGATCCAATAAAGCCTATTGCAAGTAAAATAAAACCAATAATGGTAAAGCGTCTCGCTTTTTGACCGCGCCAACCAAAACGATAATGTCCAAATAAAAGTGCACCGTAAACAAACCAAGAGACAATACTAAATGCTGTTTTATGTGCCAAATGTTGTGCAAAAAAATCATCAATCGTAAAAAAGCCGAAGATAAGTGCAGTACTTAATAAAATGAAACCTGTAACAAGCATATCGAATAACAGAGATTCCATTGCTTGATAGGAGGGTAATAGATTTACCCAAACACGATGTTTCTGTTTGTTTTTTAACTCACGATCTTGTAACCACAACAAAACTGCGTGAATTGTTGCCATTAATAGCACTGCATAAGCTGAGAGTGACAAAATAATATGGACATCAAGTCCAAGTGTGTTCTGTTTAAGTGTAAGTATAGGCTGGCTCAAGGAATAGCCTAAAATTAAACCCAATGCAGCTACTGGTATTCCAATCAGATTCAGCGCAAGTACAGGTCGATAAGTGCTATAAAGCAGGCTCAATAACAACATGAGTGCTGAAGTAAATGAAAGGAGATTAAAAACATTATAGTTAATGCCGAAAGGCGTTTTCATATCTATCAATAAGACGACAGCATGCAAGATCAAGCCTAATCCAGCTACGAGACTGATAAACCAATGATTAGGGACACGTTTAGTCATTAAATGGGTAAACAAATACCAAAAGGCAGTGGTATAGGCGATCAATGCTAAAATTGTGTAAACCAAAGGGAGGCTAATCATGTCAAACCTTTTTATGGATGCTGAATATTCATCTAATAAGATATAAATTCCAAACGAACTACAGTATCCTATAGCATCTTATGCATAAATTTTCTATTTTAAGAAAGATTTTTTTGCAACAACCATTTTAAGCGGATTTTGCAATGTTTGATACCTTAACAGAACGACTCACGCAGAGTTTAAGAAATGTTACTGGCTCTGGGCAACTGACCGAAGACAATATTAAAGATACGTTACGTGAAGTGCGTATGGCACTTCTTGAAGCCGATGTTGCACTTCCTGTAACTCGTGAATTTATCGCGAAAGTTAAGGAAGAGGCATTAGGTCAAGAGGTGATGTCACAGTTATCTCCAGGCCAAGCATTCGTCAAAATTGTTCATGATGAACTCACCAAAATGATGGGTGAGGCAAATGAAAGTCTTGATCTTGCTGCAAAGCCTCCCGTTGTTGTTTTATTGGCTGGTTTACAAGGTGCAGGTAAAACGACGACTGCTGCAAAATTAGCTCGTTTTTTACAAGAGCGACAAAAGAAAAAAGTCGCAATGGTTTCTGCCGACGTCTATCGACCTGCAGCGATTAAGCAGCTCCAGACTGTAGCAGGTGAAGTCGGCGCGATTTTCTTTGAATCAAGTGCTGATGAAAAGCCAATTACGATTGCGAACCGAGCGATTGAACAAGCCAAAATTCAATTTGCGGATGTATTGATTGTCGATACTGCAGGTCGTTTACATATCGATGACGATATGATGGGCGAAATTAAAGAATTGCATGCAGCGATTAATCCTACAGAAACACTGTTCGTTGTAGATGCAATGACCGGTCAGGATGCTGCAAATACAGCAAAAGCATTCAATGATGCATTGCCTTTAACCGGTGTGATTCTTACAAAAACTGATGGTGATGCGCGTGGTGGTGCGGCACTTTCTGTTCGTGCAATTACTGGTAAGCCTATTAAATTCTTGGGGATGGGGGAGAAACTCGATGCCCTTGAACCATTCCATCCTGAGCGTGTAGCACAACGTATCTTAGGTATGGGTGATGTTCTTTCTTTGGTCGAAGAGCTTGAACGTAAAGTCGACAAAGAAAAAGCTGAAAAAATGGCGAAAAAACTGCAAAAAGGCGGCAGCTTCAACTTTGAAGATATGCTGATGCAGTTTGAACAAATGAATAAAATGGGCGGTATGATGGGCTTCTTAGACAAGTTGCCTGGCATGAGTAACTCAGGAATTCAGGATGCGATTGCTCAAGCAAATCCTGAAAAGCAAGTGAAGAAAATGGAAGCGATTATTCAATCGATGACCATCAAAGAGCGTCGCAATCCTGACTTGATGAATCCAAGCCGTAAAAAACGTATCGCAGCAGGTTGTGGTATGGATGTAGCTGAAGTCAATAAGCTGATCAAACAACATGCCCAAATGGCAAAAATGATGAAAAAATTTGCGAATCCATCGGGTATGGCGAAAATGATGAAATCATTAAGCGGTATGCAAAAGAAATTTGGTGGCGGCGGTGGCGTTGGTCCGTTATTTGGTGGAAAAGATCCAAAATAACTCCCAAAATTTAAAAAGGCGCTGTGGCGCCTTTTTTCATGCTACATAATTTTGCAAACTTACTATTTAGTTTAAAAAATAATCAATTCATGATGTTGAGAATATAGTCAAGAGTGCAAGAAAATGACACAGGTTTATGTTGTGCATGGATATACGGCAAGCCCTGAAGAAAATTGGTTTCCATGGATACAACAACAAGCTGATCAGTATGGTATTCCATTAAAAGTATTGAGATTAGATCCTTCTGAGACGCCACAATTAGGAACGTGGGAACAACAAATGAAAGAGCAAATAGCTCAAATTGATGATCAAACAATTTTTGTTGCTCACAGTCTCGGGTGTATTGCAACTTTACATTACTTAAGCCAAGTGCTTTTAAACCAAAAAATCAAAAAATTAATTCTAGTTGCTGGTTTCAATGGACGTTTAGGGCGGCTTGAGCAAGTCAATCCATTTATTGATGCTGCTGATATAGATTTTGAACTCATTCGTGGCCAAGTTCATGATCGCGTGGTCATTTATTCTGAAGGTGATGAGCGCGTTCTGCCTAAATTTAGTTTCCAGCAAGCTGAAAGTATTGATGCACATGTCGTTGCTGCTGAACATCAAGGCCATTTTATTGATTCAGAAGGTTGTACGGCATTGCCTGAGGTCTGGGCTGAGATTATTCGAGATTAATTCAGAAGCTATAAGCTCTCACTGACGTGTTTAACGTGATGTCACCCACATATTGATTTCTGCTCTAAAGACAAGCGCTTGGTTTTAATCATGGACTTCGACACACGCTACAAATCTATTTGGTATGGATTGCCCCGCTTGAATTGGCGTCAGAGGATAAGCAACTGCTGTTAAATCGGTCGTTGCTTTTTTAATATAGTTGACTTGCATACCGTCGGGTATCCATCGATGGCTTGGTGGAAGAGTGACTTCTGTCATTAGACCACCAGTAAGCTCTGCCAAATTACACAATGCGATCGCATGTACAGTATCGAGGTGATTTAAAACCCTTTTTTCTTTAGACATCTGGACCTGACAAAAATCTGGTCTCAATTCAATAATTTTCGTGCGAATCGACTTGAAATAAGGTGCTTTGAGTTGGATCACTTGATTGAAAAGTATTTTCCCAAAGGGCAGTTTCTTCGCGATATTCCAAACGTTTAACGTCCTGTTATTCATGTTGTTCAGCCTGTTTTTTTGTATTTTGGATGTGTGTACTGACACTGAGTGAATAATTTTTTGTTTTAAAAGACACTCAGTTCAGCAGACCTGATGACCAAGTTATGTTTTTTGCTTCGCGACAGCAAGATAGCGTTGTAAGCCTTTTAATAATAAATCGGTTTCGATTTGCGGGTCATAAGATTGTAAATATTGAGCAAAGAGTGCAGCATCACCACCAGTAAGAATTAATTTTCTTGGTGATGTTGTTAAAACTTTTTCGATCATACTGACCAATCCCAATAAAATACCATGATGAACTGCATCCAATGTATTTTGCCCAGGACTTAACTCATCAAATGCAGCATCAGGGATTTTGATCCCTTTGGTATTTTGAATAAGTGAATCTCGCTGTAGATAGAGATTTGGTACGATATATCCACCTAAATGTGTAAATCCATCTGCTAAATCAATCGTTAAGGCCGTTCCACAACTGATCACGCAATATTTCTCTTGAGGATCGGTGACGACCGCTAGAACTTGTAGCCAACGATCAATGCCCAGTTGGTTCGGTTCTGTATATCCACATTGGAGTCCTGCATATTCTTGATGAACTTTAGCAACGACAATTGGGATATCTAGCAGTTTTAAAATTTTGAGTATACGGTCGTTATTCTTCTTGTCTTGAACAGATGAGATACCGACTTCTGAGAGGTTTTGAGATTTAAAGTGTTGGATGAGACCCAACATTAAGTCCGCAGGAGATTGTAGATGAAGCTCCGCCACATGCTCCAAGATTTGCTCACCTTCCGTGATCCAATATTTTAAACGCGTATTGCCTATATCTAACCAAAGACGTTTCATCATGTATTCGCTGACCTATATTTTCTTTATTTTTTTAAGCGTAAACGCCCTTGATACAAACCGATTAAACCTTGTTCAGTCAAAATATTAATTCGACCATCATCTCCAATACCTTTAAAGATACCTTGTACTGTTTTATTCACTTGCTCAAACTCTACAGTCTGATTCATAAAAGCAGCATAGTGATTGAAACGTCCCGAGAGGTTATAACTTCCATGCTCAAACCATTGTCCGGCTTGCATGATGGCGAGATAAAGTTCTGAAATAATCTTAATTCGATTTGGATGAGCTAAACCCAATTGCATAATGGATGTGGTTTGCTGTTCGATTGCTGCATCAGAAACAGGCAATAAATTAACACCAACGCCAACAATCGCCTGATGTGGGGTTACAGGCTCTACCAAAATGCCACCCCATTTACCTTGCACACTATAAAGGTCATTTGGCCATTTGATTTGTAAATGATCCAATGACTTAAATGAAGGAATTTGCAAAATATTAAGTGCAATCTCAAGGGATAGTCGACCATCTAAGGGTGTTTTGGTTTCTAGCAATGTGCTTAAATAAATATTCCCGACTGGGGAAACCCATTGTCGTTGATGTTGTCCACGTCCCTGAGTTTGAGTCTCACTGCATACAAGAATACCCTGTACACCTTTTTTGATGAGTGCGCGTACTTCATCATTGGTTGAAGTGGTGCTCTGTTTTAACAGTAAAACTTCTGGAAGTTGTTGAGCTTCAGTTAAAAGCTGACTGAGGTGGCGAGTCTCTAAATCCATGTTGAATCTGAGAAGAGTAAAAGATTTATGGAGTTAATCATATATTTAGCTATTGGTGCAATCGCTGGTTTTACTGCAGGGTTGTTTGGCGTGGGCGGTGGGTTAATCATCGTACCCATTTTATTTATTGTATTTACCCAAATGGGTTATGACCCAACTGTCATTATGCACATGGCGCTTGGAACATCATTGGCTACGATTGTGGTCACATCGATTAGCTCAGTTATGGCACATCATAAAAAAGGTGCAGTGCTATGGTCAGTATTTAAAAATTTAGCGCCAGGTTTGGTACTGGGTTCATTTTTTGGTGCTGGATTGGCCAGTATTATCTCTGGACCAATGCTCCAATTGATTATCGGTTGTTTCGCAATTTGGGTTGCATACCGTATGTTCCGTGGTGCTAATGTGGTGGTCGATCAATCTAAGCAACTACCTTCTGTACCTGCTCAATTGGCTGCGGGAAGTGGAATTGGGGTGGCTTCAGCAATTTTTGGGATCGGTGGAGGAAGTTTAACCGTACCTTATTTAAATCATCATGGGGTGGTGATGCAAAAAGCTGTTGCAACATCTGCTGCAAGTGGACTGCCGATTGCTTTAGCAGGTGCATTTGGATTTATGTTCTACGGACAAAAAGCACCTGCTGAAATCGAAAATGCCATTGGATATGTTCATGTTTATGCATTCATTGGCATTAGTGTAATGAGTTTTATCACCGCAAAAGTAGGAGCAAAAGTTGCACATAAACTGTCAGCAGCGATGTTGAAAAAATGTTTTGCAGCTTTGCTTACAACTGTAGGGATTTATTTTATTTATCAAGGCGTATTTTGAGAAAAATATGCCAAATCATTCTCGAAAATAATGATGTGTATTGACTTAAAAATTTGATAAATTGTCAGACAAAGACATAGTCAGTATGATGCTATTGGTATAAAAACAATAAAATAGCATCATGCTTGATGAAGTGTGAGTAAAAAAATAAATAGGAATATTATGCAATTGGAAGAAGTGGACAGCCTTTCAGAGCAAATAGCCAGACATATAAGTGAACAGATTATTAGTGGCGAATTGGTCGAAGGTGAACGTATACAAGAATTGCGTATCGCTAAAGAATTAGACGTGAGTCGAGGTTCGGTACGTGAAGCTTTGTTATTACTTGAACGCACGCATTTAATTGAAATTTATCCAAGACGCGGCGCAATTGTGTCAGAAATGTCTGCTCAACAAGTGCGAGCTTTATTTGATACGAGTGCACTTATGTTAGGGCAGATCGTCCAGCGTATGAGTGAAACTTGGCGTAATCATGAAGCTGAGGCGCTTCAGCAACTTATGCAATATTTAATTGAACAAGTTAAACAAAGTAATACTGAAAAATTTTACGATGGTGTATTTCAATTTTTAGCTAAGCAACAAGATATGGTAGCCAACCCATACTTAATGAAGTTTTATCGCGAACTGTTGCCATCTATACGTCGTAGTTATTTTTTAACCTTAAATACTTCGCGTAGAGAGCTTCAAGAAGCACTTGAATTAATTAAGCTTGTGATCGATGCAATTTTGATCCGAAAATCACAACAAGCTACTTTATTTATGGAAGATTTTTGCCGACACTTGCGCAATCTAGTGTTAGAGTCACTGACACGAATGAAACAAATTGAACTAGCTTGGGCGCGGAGATCGCGCAGATAATCAGGACACTATGCGATTAAGCAGCTTAAAACTCTCTGGCTTTAAATCTTTTGCGGATAGCAGCACCTTACAATTTAAAGCCAACCGTACCGCAGTCGTGGGACCAAATGGTTGTGGTAAATCCAACGTCATCGATGCAATCCGATGGGTGATGGGAGAGTCAAGCGCACGCCAGTTACGTGGTGGAAGTATGCAGGATGTCATTTTTACTGGGACAGCAAAACGTAAACCAGTGGGAATGGCGAGTGTAGAATTACGCTTCGAAAACACCTATGGAAAACTAGGTGGAGCATATAACGCTTATAGTGAGTTGGCGGTACGTCGCCAAGTCAATCGCGAGGGTAAATCTGAATATTTTCTTAATGGTACAAAATGCCGCCGCCGTGATATTACAGATATTTTTTTAGGAACAGGCTTAGGTCCTCGTTCGTATGCGATTATTGAACAAGGCATGATTAACCGTTTGGTCGATGCAAAACCAGATGAAATGCGCGTTTATATCGAAGAAGCTGCTGGAGTATCACGTTATCAAGCACGTCGTCGTGAGACGATGCAACATTTAGAACATACTCATCAAAATTTAAGTCGTCTAAATGACATTGCTGTTGAATTAAAATCCCAATTAAAGACACTAAAGCGTCAAGCAGAAGCTGCACTTCAATATAAAGCCTTAGAGACTGAAATTCGAACTTTGAAAGTTGAGATACTTTCATTTCAATGCCATCAAAGTGAACGAATTCAACAAGAATATACAACTGAAATGACTGAATTGGGTGAGCAATTTAAGCTTGTTCGTTCTGAACTCACCACTGTTGAGCATGATTTAACAGCAACAAATGAGTTATTTCAGCGATTAATGCAACAATCCACACCACTTCAGCAAGAATGGCAACAAGCTGAAAAAAAGCTGGCTGAATTACAAGCCAATTTGGATCAAAAACAGCAATTGTTTGCTCAAAATACTTTAACTTTAAAGCAGCTTGAAGAGCAAAAAATACAAACCAAAGAGCGGATGCAACTGATTGATATTCAGTTGGAAAATTTGATCCTCCAGCAAGAACATCAAGCAACAACATTGAGTGATACTGAATCAAATGCACAGCTTGATTTACAACAATTCAATGAGCTGAAGGCAAAGCAACTTGAAGCGCAAAAATCATTTTCTGAAATAAAAGCATTGGTTGAAAAGCAACAACAGCAACGTGCACAAATGTTGGCGCAGAGTGATCAATTGGCTAAAAATGTGCTTCGAATTGAGCAGCAAAAACAAACTTTGCTCGAACAAAAATCTCAAAATCAAGCACAGTATGAACAGGATGATATTGACAATCTCCTGCATGAAAAACATGATGTACAGATTGAAATCGTTCGTATAGAAGAAAGAATTACGACATTAGAAACTCAATTGAAACGTGATCAAATCTCATTGACTGAGCAAAAAAGTAAATGCACAGATTTGAATTCACACATCCAGATTTTGAAATCTGAACAAAAACAATTACAACAGCTTGTGGTGAAAGTCAGTCGACATGCATCGAAGAGCAATGACCCTTTAATGCAAATTTTGAAGCTAAAAGATCAGGCGAAACCGTTTGCAGCATTGGTCGAAAAATTTCTGTCAAAGTGGCTGCATGCGAATACGTTAAAGAGTGAAGATTTATTTCAGACCGAATCTGCCCGTCAATTAAAAGTTATTCAGCAAGATGTATCTGGGACTGTACTTGGTTTACCCACATTAGCGAGCTGGATTGATTTCCCCCAAAACTCATTATGGTTAAACGTTGCGATAGCTCAAGATTTTGAGCAGGCGCTTCAATTACAGCCTCAATTAAAACCAGGTGAGTCTATTTTAAGTTTGGATGGCTATCATATGGGTCCTGACTGGATGATTGGTCTGTACTTTGATGAGTCGAGTCAAGATGCTCAAGGAGCACTTAGCCACCGAATTCGATTAGATGAAATTGATTCAGAGTTGACACAAATGGTGAAAGCGCATGAGTCAATGACGCTCGAACTCGCTGAGATGCAATTAAAGCTTGAACAAAAAAATAGTGAATGTACGGAGTTGCAAAAAGCGTTAAAAAATCATCAAGCCCTTGCTCACCAAGTTGAAGTGAAGATTGCAAAACAGCAAATGGCTCAGCAGGCTTTCGAGTCGCAAAATCTACACATCGAGTCACAAATTGCTCAACTTGATGCGCAGCTTGAAGAAGATGCGATGCAAAAAGATGATTTGGAAATCGATTTACATGCATTGATGCTTAAAATTGAACACAATCTTCCACACTACAAAACCTTAGAGTTTCAAGTTGAAGAATTGAATGATCAGGTTGAGCATCTTCAGGACTTAGTCTACAAAAAACAACAAGAGTTAGAAACAAACCGCCGTACTCATACGCAAAATCAGCAACAAATTGAGCTGTTGGAAAAAGATGCAAGTTTTCTAAAAACGCAATATCAGCAGATCATCACTCAAATTACACAAGCTAAAAATTTCGTGGATCCGATTCAATTAGAATTACCCACTTTGCAAAGCCAATATGAGGTTCAAAAGCAGCAGACTGAAAAGTTACAAAAGACTTGGTCCTCATGGCAAGTCGAACTTAATGAAATACAGTCTAAGCAACAAAAATTGACGGAGCTACGGTTAAATCATCAGCAAAGTGATGAGCACTTTAGAACCCAGTTAGAAGAGAAGCGTTTAGCATGGCAAGTGGCTAAATCTGATTTACAACATTATGCTGAACAATTAAAAGAGCTTAATGCAGAATTATTAGAAAATGTGAAAATTGATTTGAGTCAGCACCAACAGCAGTTAGAGCAAGCACAGCGTCAGTTTGACAAAATAGGCGCTGTGAACTTAGCAGCTTCAGAAGAGTATGAAGAAGTATCAAAGCGCTATGAAGATTTAAGCCATCAAATTGAAGATCTTGAAAAAACAGTCGCACAATTAAAAGATGCGATGAAAAGCATTGATCAAGAAACTAAAAAGCTATTCATGACTACCTTTGATCAAGTAAATGCGGAATTGCAAAACTTATTCCCAAAGGTGTTTAATGGTGGTGAAGCAAGTTTAAGTTTAGAAGATGATTGGCAATCTGGTGTAAAGCTAATGGCTCGACCACCAGGAAAGCGAAATAGTTCTTTAGCATTGTTATCAGGCGGTGAAAAAGCACTAACAGCACTAGCATTAGTTTTTGCTATATTTCGACTGAATCCAGCACCATTTTGTGTATTGGATGAGGTTGATGCACCGTTAGATGATGCAAATGTTGGACGTTTTTGTAATTTAGTAAAAGAGCTTTCTGAACAGGTCCAATTCATTTACATTACACACAATAAAGTTGCGATGACGATGGCTACTGACTTACTTGGTGTAACAATGCCTGAGCCAGGAACATCGAAGTTAGTCACTGTTGATCTAGAAGAAGCGAAAGAATACGGTTTAGCTGCGGAGTCTTAATATGGAAATCAGTACCATTATCGGAATTGTGATCGCAATCGTGATCTGTTGCATAGGGTTGTTTATGATCCTGCGCAAGCCGAGTGATGCAGCACCGTCATTAGATGCTGAATTACATATAAATGAACAATGTAATCAACCCGTCATTCCTCGTCATGTTCGTAGTCTTTTACAGGCGCAAGCCGCACCATTGGCTTCTTCTGAGCGAGTAGAACCAAGTTTGAAAGACATTGAAGCGAGTGATGTGGCTGGAGTGGATCAAACAGCTGATCAGCATGCTACAAAGACGCCTGAAAATATTCAAGAAACTGTAGAAGTGGTAGATACAGTGCAACTGGATACTTCGGTAGACCTTGCAGAGAAAGAAAGTAAATCTCTGCTAGACTCCAGTAAAAACTCGGACAGCACTGAGACTGACCCATTAGAAAAAAATACAGAAACAGTCGAGAGTAAAGCTCAGTCGATTGATGGTGTAACAGACACTCAAAGTGCAGATCTTATTTCCAAAGATTCAATCGTAGAAACTACAATTGAAGACTCGAAAAAAGTTGAGCCAAGTTTTGTATTAAATCCGAATATTCAAACTGCTGAAATCAAAGAATTTGAAGAAGAAAGCAGCATCTTGGATGTGCATTTACATGAACAGCAACGTTTTGATGATGAAAGTGCTTTAGCAAATGCCGAATACATTATTAGTTTGAATATGTATCCGAACCCTCGAAAAGCACTTTCTGGTGATAAAGCTTTGAAAGTGTTAATGAAATATGGATTGCGCTTTGGCGAAATGAACTGTTTCCATCGTTATGAAACTCCTGATGCAGTCAGCCCATTGCTGTTTTCCGTACTCAGAATCACAGATCAGGGTCCTGCAGGTTTTGATTTAGAAACATTATCTGGTGAACAAGTTCAAGGTTTAGCATTCTTCTTAGCATTACCGCATCATAATGTTCAAAAAGGCTATGACAGTATGGTTAGTATTGCAGGGCTTATTGCACGTGAAACAGATGGTACCGTCTATGATGAAAATAATCTTGAATTTACACCGCAGTTAAAAGAACACTGGCGCCATAAAGCGATCGACTATAGATCAGGTCAAGCTGTTTAATCACCTAGGTGACTTACTGAATTTGTGTAAAGTCATTTATACTGTTTAGGTTGAAATTATTGGGCGGAATTTTCCGCCCTTTTATATGGTGAAAATATGGATCAGAACGCTGTCGTTGCGCAAATGCGCCAACTCATTCAATTACTGGCTCGGCATAACCATGCTTATTATGTGATGGATCAGCCGACAATTGAAGACAGTGAATATGATCAATTGTTTTATCAACTAAAAAACTTAGAAGAACAATATCCTGATTTAGTACAGACGGATACACCGACCAATAAAGTCGGTGATAAACCTTTATCTAAGTTTGAAAATATTACACATACTGTTCCAATGTTGTCTTTGGGTAATGTGTTTAATCAGGATGAACTTTTTGCCTTTGCACGCAGAATTGAAGAGCGTTTACCTAACCAGAAAATCCAATACGACGTCGAACTTAAATTTGATGGGCTTGCGATCTCACTATGGTATGAACATGGTGTGTTGATTCGAGCGGTTACACGTGGGGATGGTGAAACAGGAGAAGTCATAACCCAAAATGTAAAAACAATTCGTAATTTGCCTAAAGTACTCATGATGTCTCAAGGTGTACCACCAGCGTTGTTAGAAGTTCGTGGCGAAGTACTAATGCCTAAAGCTGGATTTGTAAAGTTAAATGCTGAAAATGAGGCCAAAGGTGAGAAAACTTTTGCTAACCCAAGAAATGCAGCAGCAGGGAGTTTGCGTCAACTTGATCCGACCATAGCAGCATCACGACCACTTGCATTCTATGCTTATGGTATTGCGCAATGCATGCCACATCATGGTCTGAGCACGATGTCAGAGAGCTTAAATTGGCTTGAACAGTTGGGCTTTGCTGTTGGGGAAAAACATTTTGTTTGTGACAGTATTGAAGAGGTTCAAGCGGCTTATGAATCTGTAAATCAGGAGCGTCCAAACCTGTCAGTTGAAATTGACGGGATGGTGATCAAAGTTAATGATTTGAAGCAACAACAACAATTAGGCTTTTTAAGTCGTGAACCTCGATGGGCAACAGCATATAAGTTCCCTGCAGTGGCTGCGCTAACCACAGTTGAAAATATTGATTGGCAGGTAGGGCGTACAGGTACTTTAACGCCTGTAGCGCGATTAAATCCTGTATCGGTTGGCGGAGTCACAGTATCAAACGTGACTTTACATAATATTGGTGAAATACATCGCTTGGACGTGCGCGTTGGAGATACGGTGAGTGTCTATCGTAGCGGAGATGTTATTCCTAAAGTTGAAAAGGTTTGGCCAGAATTTCGACCTCTAGAAACCACTGAAATTCAATTGCCAGAACAATGTCCTGTATGTGCTTCTCCAGTTGTGATGCCCGAAGGCGAAGCTTTAGCACGATGTTCAGGGGGGCTTTATTGTGCGGCACAGCGTATAGAGGCGATCCGTCATTTTGTATCACGTAAAGCAATGGACATCGAAGGTTTGGGTGATCGTTGGGTTGAGTCTTTATTACATCTTGAACTCCTCAAAGATGTTGCAGACATTTACCACTTGCACGAGCATCGTGAAAAGCTGCTGACTATTGAAAAAATGGGTGAGAAATCTGTACAAAATCTCATAGACTCAATAGAAAGTAGTAAAAAAACAACATTAGCGGCATTTATTTACGCACTAGGCATTCGAGGAGTAGGCGAGACTACGGCTCGAATGTTAGCCAATACTTTCCAGACTTTAGATGCGCTGAAATCTGCTGATTTAGAAGCATTGAAGAAAACCCCTGATGTAGGTGATATTACTGCAGAATGGATATTAGACTTTTTCAAAGCTGAACATAATATTGAAGTATTAAATCGATTAATTGAGGCTGGTATTCATTGGGATGCACCGATAGCACCGACTCGACAACCTTTAAATGGTGAGAGCTGGGTGGTGACTGGTACTTTAAGCAGTATGGGGCGAGATGAAGCGACTCAACTCTTACAGGCATTAGGTGCACGTGTGAGTGGTAGTGTATCCAGTAAAACGAAATGCTTGGTTGCTGGTGAAAAGGCAGGTTCCAAACTTGAAAAAGCAGAAAAACTAGGTATTCCGGTGATGAATGAAGCTGAGTTTATTGCATTTATGATTCAGCATGGTCAGCTCACTGAACCTGAGTCTTAAGTGTATCTTGCACATAACGAAGGGCATCAATAGATGCCCTTTTTTCTAGAGTAATTAGATATTAACCACGTTTTTTGATAATGCCATCGTCAAGTAGCTGTTGAAAATGTTCTACGATACTTGTCTCAACGTCACGATATTGCATGCCTAATTCTTGCTTACTACGCTCAGCATTGAAGTAAATGGGGTAACCCACATTCAAGTCAACGAATTTTCGCGTATAGCCAAACAGAGGAGCGAGTAATTTGAATAAAAACTTGGGGGCAATCATTCGTGGGAAAGGATAGCGTCCACCAAAATGTTGTCGTAATGTTTTACCCATTTCGAGTAGGGTCATCGTTTTAGCATTAATAATATATCGTCCATGTGCTTTAGGGTGAAGTGCTGCTTGGATATGCGCATGAGCGACATCTCGAACATCGACTAACCCATTCCACATTGGAGGAACACCAAATAAAGTCATGCCATTTCCAAATTGTTGAATGACTTCAACACTTCCAGATTGCGTAGAAGGTGTAAGTGATGGTCCAACAACCAATGAGGGATTGATACACACTAAATCCCATCGAGATTGTGCCTTTTGCATATCCCATGCTTTACGTTCTGCTGCGACTTTAGAGTAAAAATAAGGTTGGTGTTCGGCACTACTGGTGGTATTCCAATGGCTTTCTTCAAACTGGTTCTGCTCAGTTTTCAAAATATCCACTGCATCGCCATAAGTTGAAGCAATACTAGATGTGACAACCACACGTTTTACTGTATCCATGCGATTGACACTGTTCAGTACATTGGTCGTACCTTTTAGTGCAGGGTCAATCAAGTCTGTGATTGGATCTTTAAAATTAGTCACTAAAAAAGGTGAAGCCATATGGATCACAATTTTACAGTCTTTCATTGCCTCATCAAACGAACCTTCTACTAAGAGATTTGCTTGAAATAACTTTAAAGCACCTGAAGTTTGATATGCGATTTGTTCTAAATGTTGAAAACTTGACGTTTTAGTTAAATCTCTTACAGTGGCGTGAACAGTGTATCCTTGTTCTAATAATTGTTTAATCACCCAACCAGCAATATAGCCAGTTGCACCTGTCACCAAAATCGGGGCAGTAGTCGTCATCATTGTTATTGCCTGATGGTCAAATAGATTCATTCTAAAATTAAAAAAAGAATTTGTCCTTGATCATTTTCAACAACAACTCAAATGTAATGAGAGTCACTTCGATTGGTTACAAAATTAAATAGAGCTAAAATTTGTTTAAAACTGCTCTCGAATTTTTTTAACTGTATGCAAGGGGTTATTTTTTAAGTAAAAAATAAGTGATTCAAACTGCAAATGCGTATGTTTCTCATTTTAATTTTATAAAAATCATAAACTTACACATTATATTTTTTGCAAAATAAGCTCTGATTGTTCATAATGTTGCTATTAAAGAATGGAGTGATTGAAATGCGTGGCAATCCAGAAGTCGTAGATTACTTAAATATGTTGATCGGTGGTGAACTGGCTGCTCGTGATCAATATCTCATTCATTCACGTATGTATGAAGATTGGGGTCTCACTAAGATTTTTGAGCGTATCGATCACGAAATGCAAGAAGAAGCACAACATGCTGATGCTATTATTCGCCGTGTCTTATTCTTGGAAGGTACACCGAATATGAGTCGTGATGATATTGAAGTAGGTGAAGACGTCGTTTCATGTTTAAAAGCTGATTTAAAGCTTGAGTACGAAGTGCGTGAAAAATTAGCGCAAGGTGTAAAGCTTTGTGAGGAAAAAGGCGATTACGTGACACGTGATATGTTGCGTCAACAAATGTCGGATACCGAAGAAGATCATACTTATTGGTTGGAAAAACAGCTTCGCTTAATTGAACTAATTGGTTTACAAAACTATATTCAGTCTCAAATGTAAGTTAAAACCCAGCAAGGCTGGGTTTTTTTATACCTCAGTTTTGCCTGAATGGACTCATTTTTAATAATTATCTAAAAATCAAAGTGAAATTGAATGATTTGCTCAATGAGTTATTGTGCTTGGCTTTATATACTGACCGAAAACGATCAGCTAAGGATTGGCAATCATGAGTAAAATCTTATTAATTACCGGTTGGGGACTCGGAACAAAACCACTCGAAAACTTAAAAACTGCTTTGGACATGGCAGGATTTCAAATCGATCTGATTAATATCTTTAATGCACTCGACCCTGTTGAATTATCTAAACATGTTGAGTTAGCTAAAAAAGTCGATGTCATTATGGGGTGGTCTTTAGGCGGACAATTAGCAACGTTGCTCACCCAAAAGGTTTTCGAGCTTTCAGGTCAGGCAAAAACGTTAATTACTTTAGCATCGAATCCTTGCTTCGTTGCCAATGAACGCTGGTCTACAGGTATGCCGCTTTCTACTTTTCAAAGTTTTAGAGAGTCTTTTGAAAATGACCCCATGACCACTTTAAAGCGATTCTGTTATCTGGTCTCACAGGGCAGCCAAACTGCTAAACAAGATTGGCAATCTTTGCAAAATTCAATTACGAGTGAAGAGCTAGATTTAAAAAAGCAGGGCTTAGATTTACTATATCATCTTAATACTGTCGAGATATTGAAAAATTATGTCGGAAAACAATTACATGTATTTGCTGATGATGATGGATTAGTTAGTAACAAAGTTCTAGATAATATCCGAAAGATAGATGCAAAGTTTTTTAAATTCGAAATTATCCCAGGCTCTCACTGCTTTTCAATTTTTAGAGCTACACAACTAAGTGACAAAATCGTTCAATATCTAAGAAAGAATGAGAAATCCTGATGAATATTGTCTAATCAGGCAATTCATAACAAAAATAATTCGCGTTATGCTCTGTTTAGATTAATAAGGAAATTCTTCCAGGATGGTTGACGAATTCGATTTAGCACACTTATGGCACCCTTATACTTCGATGTTAAACCCACTGCCGACATATAAAGTAAAAAAGGCTACAGGGGTGATGATTGAACTTGAAGATGGTCGTCAACTCATTGATGGTATGTCATCTTGGTGGTGTGCCATTCACGGGTATAACCATCCTCAACTTAATCAAGCTGTGTCGGATCAATTGCAGCACATGTCACACATTATGTTTGGTGGGCTTACTCATGATCCTGCGATTGAATTAGGGAAGGCATTATTAAAAATTACACCACCTCAATTAGATAAAATATTCTATGCGGACTCAGGTTCTGTCGCTGTTGAAGTCGCACTAAAAATGGCAGTTCAATATTGGACCGCACAAGATAAGAAAGATAAAACCAGTTTTATCACGACGCGCTCTGGTTACCATGGTGATACATGGAATGCAATGTCAGTATGTGATCCAGTCACTGGGATGCATCAGGTCTTTGGTTCTAGTTTACCTTATCGCTATTTTGTTCCTGCACCCCAGACTCGATTTGATGAAGATTGGAATCCAGCAGATATTCTTGTATTGGCAGAAACTTTAAAAAAACATCATGCCACTATCGCTGCCATGATTATTGAGCCGATTGTGCAAGGTGCTGGAGGCATGCGTTTCTATCATCCTGAATATTTACGCGAAGCCAAGAGGCTATGCGATCAATATCAGGTGTTAATGATATTTGATGAAATTGCCACAGGGTTTGGACGAACAGGTAAATTATTTGCTTGGGAACACGCTCAAGTTGAACCAGACATCATGTGTATTGGTAAGGCGCTGACCGGTGGGTATATGACTTTATCTGCAACACTGACCACGCGACATGTCGCTGAAGTGATCAGCTCTGGTGAAGCTGGCGTATTTATGCATGGACCTACATTTATGGCGAACCCCTTGGCTTGTGCTGTCGCTTTAAAGAGTACTGAGCTTTTATTGTCACAAGATTGGCAGTCCAATATTCAAAGAATAGAGCAAGTTCTAAAACATCATTTACATAGATTAGATGATCAAGCGCATATTAAAGATGTCCGTGTGCTCGGTGCTATCGGTGTTGTTGAGCTTAAACAAAATGTTGATATGAAAACGCTGCAACAGCGTTTCGTAGAGCGAGGCGTGTGGATTCGTCCTTTTGGAAAATTAGTTTATGTCATGCCACCTTTTGTGATTTCGGATGTCGAAATTACTGAGTTACTAACGCAGTTGGTGAGTGTTGTGATGGAACTTGCAGAGGAAATGAGATGAATCTGTTGGACCACTACGCAGAGCAGTTAGACTCATTAAAACAAACTGGAAATTTTCGGCAGTTTAAATCCATCGTTCAGTATGGAAAATGGGTTGAGTTTCAGCAACAGAGAATGTTGAATCTTTCGAGTAATGATTATTTAGGGATTGCGTCAGATCTACAAATAAGAGAAGCATTTTTTGATCATTGTTCAGTAGATTCAAAAAGAATGAGCTCTTCATCTTCAAGGTTACTCACAGGAAATTATCCTGAATATGAGCAATTTGAATATGACATGAGTCAATCATTCAATCAAAGGGCAGTTTTGTTATTCAACAGTGGCTATCACATGAATATTGGTATTCTGCCTGCGATTGCTGATAGTCACACTTTAATTCTTTCGGATAAATTGATTCACGCCAGCATGATTGATGGGATTCGCTTAAGTAAAGCGAAGCTGATACGTTATCGACATAATGATCTGCTTCATTTAAAGCAATTGATCGAGCAATATCATGATGATCCCTTGTATCAAAGAATCATTGTGGTAACTGAATCAATTTTTAGTATGGATGGTGATGAAACTGATTTAACTGCGTTGGTGAGTCTGAAATATCAGTTCAGTAAAATCATGTTATATGTTGATGAAGCACATGCTATTGGTGTTCGGGGGAAGCAAGGACTCGGTTGCGCTGAACAATATGCTGTCATAGATGATATCGATTTCTTGGTAGGAACATTTGGGAAAGCACTCGCATCTGTTGGTGGATACATTGTGTGTCATCCAATCTTAAAAGATTTTTTAATCAACAAAATGCGCTCGTTGATTTTTAGTACCGCACAACCGCCTATCAACATGGCTTGGACGCATTTTATTTGGAATAAAATGACAAAAATGCAGGAGCAACGTGCTCATTTAAGTGATTTGAGTCTGCAACTGCGTCAATATATTCTTGAGCAAGGTTACGAATGTCCTTCAAGCTCGCAGATTATTCCTTTAATTTTAGGTGATTCTCAGCGTGCACTTGAGCGTGCACAACAATTACAACAATCTGGTTTTTATATTTTGCCGGTTCGGCCACCAACGGTTCCACAAGGAAGTTCACGCCTGAGAATTTGTATGAATTCTCAGCTGAATCAAGATGAATTGGAGCGGTTGAAAGAACAATTATGAATGACTCTATGTTGAACAAATTTATTCAAAAAGAAATGATTGCTACTCGATTTGCAAAATCGCATTGGACTTATGCAGATCAAGCACGTATTCAACAAACTGTAGCGAAGCATTTAAGCGAGCTGATGCTTCTTTATGTTTCAGCTTCTGAGCTTGCTAAAGTATTTGAAATTGGATGTGGAACTGGAAATCTAACTCAAGAGATACTTAATCATTTTAAAATGGATCAATTCATTTTGAATGATTTATATGCTGATGTTGAGCATACCATTAGTCATCATCAGCCTGTCGAGTGGCGTATTGGTGATGTCGAAAAAATTGAGTTACCAAAAGATCTTGATTTATGTGCCTCAAGCTCTGCATTACAGTGGATGTCTGAGTTTGAAAGATTGATACAGAAAATTCATTCAGCTTTAAAGCCCAATGGTTATTTTTGCTTTTCGACTTATGGGCCTCAGAACTTAAAAGAAATTAAATCCTTAACTGGTCAAGGATTGAAATATTTTGATCAAAGCCAAATTAAAAGCTTACTAGAGCAGAACGGATTTGAAGTGATGCACTGTGAACAACAATTGGCTCAATTACACTTCGCGCACCCAAAATTAGTCCTAAAACATTTACAGGCCACAGGTGTGACGGCAACCTCACAGGGGTTTCGTTGGACGAAGGAAAGTTTGAATCAATTTTATCTAGCTTACCGACAATTTATTGCGACTGATGAGCAAGAAAATCTTGTATATCCTTTAACGTATCACCCTATATTTTTTATCGCACGGAGTAAGTCATGAGTGCTCAAATCTACTTTGTGAGCGGTATTGATACTGGAATTGGAAAAACATACGTCACTGGTTATTTGGCAAAAATTTGGCGTGAACAAGGGCAAAATGTCATTACTCAGAAATTAATTCAAACGGGTAATGTGGATGTTTCTGAAGATATTGAAAAACATCGTGAAATTATGGGATGTGGTTGGTTAGAGGAAGATACTCAAAAACTCACTATGCCTGAAATTTTCAGTTATCCTGCATCGCCTCACTTAGCGACACGTATAGATGGGCGAAGTATTGATTTCGTTAAAATTGAACAAGCGACTCAACAGTTGTCCTCTTTATATGAAGTTGTTTTACTTGAAGGGGCGGGTGGCTTGATGGTCCCTCTAACAACACAATATTTAACCATTGATTATTTGGTGGATAAAAAATATCCCATAATTTTGGTGAGTTCGGGGCGTTTAGGAAGCATCAACCATACCTTGTTGAGCTTAGAGGCACTGAAGCATCGCGGGCTTGAGTTATATGCTCTAGCATATAATTTGAATGCTGAACCCGAAGATGCAATTATTTCACGTGATACATCTGCCTACTTAAAAACGTATTTATCACAACATTTTCCAACAGCACGATGGATCGATATACCTAAATTAGATTGATCTGAATGATTTTCTATTTCGTGCTTTTAAATTTTTATTGTAGTACTTGAGTATAAAAGGTAAAACAAAAAAATGGACTAATATGGTTACTAGCATAACCATTATAAATGCGCCCCAGAAACTCGAGGCATGCATAGCCCCCAACAAAGAGTATAGAGTGATGAATATGGGAACGATGCTGGCTAATATATAACTTTTAGCAGGATTATTTTGACTGAATTTCATTGTAAATAATGGTATATAGTTAAGAATTACGAAAAAATATAATCCGCAACAAAACAATACTCCTGACCAAGGATATTGATATTCATCTTGTAATAATCCTCTTGATTGTAAATAGCTTGAAAGGAATTGCCCTTCATAAGCGATATAACAGCAAGCCAATAGATAAATGATGAAGAGATACAGGAGAGTAGTATAATTTTTTATCATGATTTTGAATGTTTATTATGAAAAAAGCCACTATAAAAATAGTGGCTTTTTGATTCAAGTTTTAATTAAAACTTTTTAAAACCTTTGTTAATACCAAAAGGTTTTCGTTGACCGAATTTATTTTCATTGCGTGGTTTGTAATCAACAGAATTGCCGTTTACTTCACCTTTGTTTTCAGGACGTTTATTGCGGAAATCCTGATTTTCAGTGCGAGGGGCACGATTGTTGAATCGATTCTCAAATCCTTCTTGACGTGGCGCACGTGCATTGAAACGGTTTTCTGAGCCTTCTTGACGCGGTGCGCGATTGTTAAATCGATTATCGCTGCGGCTTTGATCAGCACCACCTTGACGGAAGTCACGGCGTGGTTCTTGATGCTCGCCTTCGTCACGACGTTGTTGGCGTAAATAACCACCACGACGTGCTGCAAGTGGTTTCTCTTGCATACGTTCATTGCGGCGTTTCGCCATACCGTAAAGACCAGTACCTTGACGTGGTTTGAGCTCAACAGACTTAGTTAAGTTATCAATGTCATTTTTATCAAGTTCAATCCAACGACCTGTACGTAATTCACGTGGCAGAATGACTGTACCATAACGTGTACGTAATAGACGGCTGACTTTTAGACCTTGTGATTCAAAGATGCGGCGTACTTCACGGTTACGTCCTTCTTTTACAACCACTTGATACCAACGGTTAATCCCTTCACCACCAATTTCAGAGAATGACTCAAATTTTGCTGGACCATCATCGAGCATGACACCATCTGTCATGTTCTTTTTCAGTTGAGGGGTCACTTCACCCATCACACGTACAGCATATTCGCGTTCAATTTCACTAGATGGATGCATTAAGCGGTTTGCAAGCTCGCCATCGTTTGTGAAAAGTAATAATCCTGTTGAGTTGATATCTAAACGACCAACCATGACCCAACGATCACCCGGAATTGATGGTAATTGATCAAATACAGTTGGGCGATTTTCAGGATCGTTACGTGAACAGATTTCACCTTCAGGTTTGTAGTAAATCAATACACGACGACGGATTTCATCTTCAATTTGGAACTGTACTTTACGACCATCGATACGAAGCTCATCGGTTGGTTCGATACGTTCACCTACTTGAGCAACTTGACCGTTGACACTAACACGACCGGCAGCAATGACTTCTTCCATATAGCGGCGAGAACCCAAACCTACACGTGCCAATACCTTTTGCAATTTTTCACTCATAACAGCATAACCTTAGAAATAATCATCAACAGTTCACCTATTTACGACTTGGGTGCGTGAGCATCCAGTGCCATAAAAGCTTCCTTGGCATCCTGTAGGGGAGGCAATTGATTTAAATCACTTAAACCAAAAGCATTTAAAAATTGTGGCGTTGTAACCAACAACGCGGGTCTTCCTGGAAGTTCCCGGAAACCAGACTCTTTAATCCAGTTCCAATCGAATAACGTTCTGAGTTGCTGACTGTTATTCGTGACTCCTCGAATTTGCTCAATATCGGCTCGGGTAACGGGCTGATGATAAGCAATCACTGCTAGAGTTTCTAACAATGATGGTGATAATTTAGTTGGACGTTCTGGCCAAGTTTGTGCAATCACTTGTCGATACTTAGCACGCACTTGAAAGCGAAAACCTTGAGCTGTTTCAGTCAGCTCAATTGAACGACCGTGTTGTAATACTGCAAGCTGTTGTAAATAGGCGCGCAGTTGTTGTTTGGAAAATTGGTTTTGAAATGCCTCTTTTAAGCGTGCAATAGAAACAGGTGCTTCACTGGCAAAAATAATAGCTTCGAGCTGCATGAGCACTTCGTGGTGTAACTCATCAACTTGAAAGGAGTTTGATTGATCAATGGTCATATCATCACCCCTTGAATTGCCAACGGGGCTTCAATACCTGATGCAATAATTTGAACTTTTTGCTGACGTGTTAACTCTAATATTGCCATAAAGGTCACCACTAACCCCATACGGCCTTGACTCGGTTTTAAAAGTTGATCGAATTTCAAAACCTCACCTGATTTTATCATCTGTTCAATATAGGCAATACGTTCTTCAAGCAAAACAGGTTCTTGAATAATCTGGTGTGTAACAGGCTCTGGGCGATTAAAAATACAAAACATAGCATCGCGCAGAAGAGAGGCTTCATAACCCTCATTTACTGTATTAATTTGTCCAAGGCTAACGTTGGGTAGAAAAGTATCACGGTCCAAAATAGGCATTTGACCGAGACGCTCAGCAGCTTGCTTGATCCTTAAATATGTCTCTAAGCGATCTATTAATTCTTGTTTTGGATCTTTTTCAATTTGAATTGATTTAGGTTTAGGCAGCAGTAAGCGTGATTTTAAATCTGCTAATAAAGCCGCCATCACCATATAATCTGCGGTTAACTCAATATTGAGTGACTTCATACTGTCAATATATGACAAATATTGCGTTGCAATCGGAGCTATATCGAGCTGAAGTAGATCGAAACCGTTTTTTTGGATGAGGTAAATTAAAAAGTCGAGTGGTCCTTCGAAATGTTCTAATAGAATTTCGAATGCTGCAGGCGGTATATATAAATCTTCAGGAATCGTATCTTGCCACTCATCTAAAACACGGATGTGTGGAAGTGCGTCCATGGGATTATGGATAGCTTGAGTCATTACAATTATTAGCCACGCGAATTTTCAAAAGCATGTTGGGCGATTCAGGAGATCACATATCGAAATCAGTAAAAGGACAGTGATTCGAATAGCATAAAAACAATATGGGTATTCTAAATTAAATCGAGTGCTGAATATATCTTTATCCGCGGTTTTACGATAAAAAATTTGAAATAAATAGGTGGTATTTTTTAAGGTTATATAGATATATTTAGTATTTTAACTGATAAATGTAAACTGGTATTCATTGTTGGTGTGTATTCGACGAGAAGTAAAAGAGTATGAATAATTTTCAAAAAGTAGAACAAAATGTATATGAACAAAGTGTAGGTATAAAAGTTCACTCAAATACGCACCCTATAGACTCATTCAAAGCGTTGAGTGGAACGTATGTAAATTTATATCCTTTAAATTTAATTGAAAATATTGAAGAGCTTGCGAGAAATCTATTCCCGATTAAGATTGCAGATGAGTTTATTTCAAGCTTTACCTATTTGCCTTACGATGCGCCAACTTCGATTGAAGACTTGTCATATAAACTCTCATCGCAATTTGGAACACAGGGGAATATTTATTATGTTATTCGCATAGTGAACAAACCAGTGGGGTGGATCGCATTGATGAATATCGGGTTGGATGATGGAGTGGTTGAAATTGGGAATGTATACTTCTCAGCAGATTTAAAACGGTCTAGAGCTGCTACAGAAGTATTATTTTTACTGTTGAATGAGTGTTTTACTTTAGGATTTAGGCGTATAGAGTGGAAGTGTCATGAGTTGAACTTAGCTTCCAAAAAAGCCGCACTACGATTCGGTTTTCAATATGAAGGAATGTTTAGACAACATAAAGTGGTCAAGGGAAGAAACCGAAACACGCTTTGGTTTTCAATGTTGGATGAAGAGTGGCTGACTTTAAAAGAAAGTTATTTAGCTTGGCTTGAACCGAGCAACTTTATGCAAGAGGGTCAACAAATAAAGACCCTTCAAGCATTTTATAAAGAAAAATCAGCGTAAATTAAATAAAGTGAGATGAATGGTGAGGCATTTTACTCAAAAGCACTCACATCACCCACGCCACGGCGGATAATTTCAGGTTGACTTCCTGAGAGATCAACAATACTTGTTGTGGTTAATGTACCAAGTCCACTATCAATAAAAACATCAATTCTTTTACTTAATTGTTGTTCTATTTCATATGGATCATCCAAAGGCTCAGTTTGACCTGGAAGAATCAGGGTGCTGGTGAGTAAAGGTTCACCCAGCTCTTTTAGAAGCATTTGACAGACTGGGTTGCTCGGTACACGTAAACCAATGGTTTTCTTTTTGGGGTGCATCAAGCGACGAGGAACTTCACTTGTCGCTTGCAAAATAAAGGTGGTAATTGCAGGTGTATTATTTTTAAGCAAACGATAAGTTGCATTATCCACTTTTGCATACGTTGCAATATCTGAGAGATCCGCACATAAGATCGCATATTGATGCTTAGCACCAAGATCACGGATTTGAGCAATTCGTTCCATCGCTTGCTTGTTACCAATTTGGCATCCGATGGCATAGGCTGCATCTGTTGGATAAACCACTACATCGCCTGCACGTATTCTTTCTACTGCTTGAGTAATAACTCGAGATTGTGGATTGTCAGGATGTACTCTTAAATGAAGCATTTTATTTTCTCCTGATTATTTTTTCGTATTATTGCGTGCATAGACATTCACTTCAATGTCATGAATATATATTTACTAGACTTAATCTAGCGATGCACGAGAAAATTCATCCAAATGTAATGTTTTGCCACTTCTGAGACACTTACAGATGCACTGAATAAAGTGTTGAGCATCTCGAGGAAGCTGAGCTTCACCTGAAAAATAACGTTGTACTTGAGCATAAACATTGTCTTTAAAAGACTGTCCATCACCACCTTCACCCGTTAAATTGTCCAGAGAAACGCGGAATTTTCGACCAAAGGCTGTGGCAAACATCCATTCAATTGCTTGAGGTTTAATTTCGACTTGTTCAAATAGGGCTTGTTGTTCAGCGGTTCGACCATCTGGGGCATACCAGTAGCCAAGATCAGGAAGAGTGCGACGATGATCTCCTGCGATTGTCCAATGACTTATTTCATGTAAAGCACTATTGAAAAATCCATGTGCGAATTGGATGCGAGCGGGTTGTTGGTCTGAGGCAGGGAAGTATTCAGGTTCAAAGTCACCTTTGACTAATGTGACATTTAAGTGGGAAAACCAATGATTAAAGTGTAAGATAAGCCAGTCTACCTGTTGAGCTTCTGTTTGCAGATTTACCCAAGGTGCGAGTTGCACGCGGTCTAAGTGATCGGTCAAATTTGAGGTCGAAGGATAGTGTAACTGTAATGAAGTTGTGACTTCAGGTTGCGGCTGCAACTGATGCATGACTTGATTAACCCAAATGATCTGTCTGAATAAGTGCAAAATTGTATCTTAATCTTTGACAGAGTACTTATGAATTTGTAGAATTGCCGCCTTAATTATGTCAGCAAATACCTTTCCGGCACAGATTGAGCCGTTTAAATGGGCTGAACAGGGCTTCACATGGTCAGGTACACTGCCATTGTCGCGCTTTGTTCGTATATCCCGTGAAGCTGTTGGATCAATTGATAATCAATTGATCAATATAGACTGTAAGCTATCAATGGACGCGTATCATCGTATCGTTTGGCTTGATGGTAGTGTTGAAACGAAGGTTCCAATGGAATGCCAACGTTGTTTGGATACTGTTGAATTACCTCTCGAATTGGACTTTCATCTGGCTTTAGTCGATGATGAGTCACTGATAGAGCGCTTGGATGAGGATGCTGATTTCATCGTCTTAGGTGAGAGTGAAGCAACGACAAAAGGTTCATTTGATGCACCTGCAACCGCTGATTTACTTTCTCTCATAGAAGATGAATTGTTATTGTTGATTCCTTTGTCACCAAGACATGAGTCTTGTGAGCATAAGCATCAACCTGCCCAAGAAGAAGTTGTTGAAGAAAAACGAGATAATCCGTTTGGTGTTTTGGCAGCTTTGAAGGGTAAACTTAACTAATTTTTGTGTTATACTCTTAGGTATAAGACAATCGAATTTGTTCTGATCCATTTTTTCGATCTTTGTAAGGAGCCATCATGGCCGTTCAGCAAAACCGTAAAAGTCGCTCTCGCCGTGACATGCGCCGTTCACATGACGCTTTAACCGAGAATGCATTAACAGTAGACCAAACGACTGGTGAAACTCACCGTCGTCACCACGTAACTAAAGATGGTGTCTACCGTGGTCGTCAATTATTCGCTAAAGCAGCTGATGCTGAATAATTGGTGATGTATTAAGCGTCAAGCTTAGTAGAAAAAATGGGAGCGTAAGCTCCCTTTTTTTATTTCTATTTTTTGTTGTATTTGGCAATTACCAAAGCTTTTTTTTAATGATAAATTTCGCTCCATCAAATCAGTTAAGACTTGAGTTTGATGTTCAAGATGATCGAAATGAATCAAAATTGAATACTCAAAGCTCTGAATAAAGGATTTTTATATGTCTGCTAAACGCCTCGAGCAAGCCGTTCTTGCGACCAAAACTGCATTTGTTTTTCCTGGACAGGGTTCTCAAAAAGCAGGAATGTTAGCGGAGCTTGCAGAACAGTTTAGTAGTGTGCAAGAAACGTTTGCTGAAGCTTCTGAAGCACTCGGCTTTGATTTATGGCACATTGCGCAAAGTGGTGAAGGGTTAAACCAAACTGAATTTACACAACCAGTGCTGCTCACAGCAAGCATTGCTTTATGGCGTGTATGGTTAGAGCTTGGTGGTGTCGTTCCTAAATATTTAGCGGGACATTCACTGGGTGAATACAGTGCATTGGTTGCTGCAGAATCTTTAAGCTTAAAAGATGCAGTCAAATTGGTGAACTTACGCGGTAAGTTGATGCAAGATGCTGTTCCACAGGGCCAAGGTGCTATGGCTGCGATTCTTGGTCTTGATGATGCTAAGGTTGTAGAACTGTGTGCTCAAGTCACCGCTCAAGGTGAGGGTTCGGTGGAGGCTGCAAACTATAATGCACAGGGTCAAGTTGTGGTGGCAGGTGATACTGCACGAGTTGAAGCGTTAATGGCTTTGGTAAAAGAGCAAGGTGCAAAAGCAATTGCGTTACCAGTATCAGTACCATCACATTGTTCATTAATGAAGCCAGCGGCAGCAGAGTTTGCCAAAGCTTTAGCAGATGTTGATATTCAATTACCTCGCATTCCAGTGATTCAAAATGTCAATGCACAAGTGGCTGACAGTGTTGATGAATTGCGTACAGCGTTGACATCACAACTTTATGAATCTGTCCAATGGACTAAAACACTTCAAGTATTGGCTGATCAAGATGTGAGCTATGTTGTTGAATGTGGTCCTGGGAATGTATTAACAAATTTAGCAAAACGTCTAGCACATGTTGAAAAAGCATTGCCTTTAGATACTAAATCTCGTTTAGAAGATGCTTTAAATACTGTATTAGTTGCAGAAGGGAAAATTGCATGACGCAGGAACGTAAAGTCGCGTTAGTGACAGGTGCAAGCCGTGGTATTGGTGCTGCGATTGCACAACAGTTGATCGAAGATGGTTTTTTTGTCGTAGGTACGGCTACATCTGAGTCTGGTGCTGAAAAATTATCTACACAATTTGCTGAACGTGGTGCAGGAAAAGTACTCGATGTTCGTGATGGAGCTGCAATTGATGCACTCATTACAGATATTGAACAAAGCTTTGGCCCTGTACTTGTTCTTGTGAATAATGCAGGTATCACTAAAGATAATCTACTGCTTCGTATGTCTGAAGATGATTGGGATGATATCCAAAATATTCACCTTAAAGCAGTGTTCCGTCTATCTAAACGTGTATTAAAAGGTATGACGAAAGCAAGATTTGGAAGAATTATCAATATCAGTTCTGTCGTTGCGCATTTTGCAAATCCAGGTCAAGCAAATTATTCCGCTGCGAAGGCTGGGATTGAAGCTTTTAGCCGCAGTTTGGCTAAAGAAATGGGCAGTCGTCAAATTACTGTCAATAGTATCGCGCCTGGATTTATTGCAACTGAGATGACTGAACAGTTAAGTGATGAAATTCAGAAAAAAATGAGTGATCAAGTGGCATTGAGCCGTTTTGGTCAGCCTCAAGATATCGCAAATGCAGTAAGTTTCCTTGCTTCTGATAAAGCAAGTTACATTACTGGTACGGTATTACACGTGAATGGCGGTTTATACATGGCGTAATGCGATGTATAAACTTTCAAATATATCAAGATTCAATTAAACTATAGGCATTATACGCCGCCACAAGCAATGAGGAGAATTCCTGTGAGCGATATCGAACAACGTATCAAACAAGCAGTAGCTGAACAACTTGGCTTAAAAGCTGAAGAGATTAAAAACGAAGCATCTTTCATGGATGACTTAGGTGCTGACTCTCTAGATCTAGTTGAGCTTGTAATGTCTTTCGAAAATGATTTCGACATTACTATTCCTGATGAAGACTCTAACGAAATTACAACTGTTCAATCTGCTATCGATTATGTAACTAAGAAATTAGCTTAATCATCAGATTCAGTTCTTTTCGAACTTAAAAGCTACCTTTATGGTGGCTTTTTTTTATCAAGGATTAAATTGCAATATTACATTAAGTTACCTTAAGTTTAAGAAAGATAACGGCGTTAGGTATAGTTCTTCTGTATAAAAATTAAGGGATCTAAATTATTTGATCACCAAACTGAAATAACAATAGGAGAATAACAATGGGTCTTTTTGATTTTGTGAAAGGTATTGGGAAAAAGAATACCGCACCAGCTGAGCAACAAGCTACACCAGCAACGCCAGCAGAGCCATCTGCTCAAGAAATTGCGAATAAATTATTGGGGCATATTAAATCACTTGGCTTACCAGTAACAGGACTGTCTGTGACTTATAATGCAAGCAGTGATTTAGCGACTGTAAAAGGACAAGTGCAAACTCAAGCAGATCGTGAAAAGATCATCTTGGCTGTGGGAAATATTGATCATGTTGCTCAAGTCGATGACCAACTTACTGTTTCATCTCCAGAGCCTGAAAGTAAATTCTATACAGTAAAATCAGGGGATAATCTTTCAAAAATTTCTAAAGAGTTTTATGGTGATGCAAATCAGTACAACAAAATTTTTGAAGCAAACCGACCATTACTTAAAAATGCAGATGATATTTTCCCGGGACAGGTTCTAAGAATTCCAAACTAAAATATTAGTGAATCTAAAAGACCGAGATTTAAATCTCGGTTTTTTATTTTAAAGTAACTTAATAATTTAAAACTGATTTCTAAATTATCAATACAAAACAATATTTTAACGCCTAGAAAATTTCTATAAATATATTTTAACTTCCACATTGCAATGGTGTTTTTGGCCATTTTTTAAGTTATTTCGAAGTAATAAGAATAAAAAAATTGAAATAAACTCATTAATCCTAACTTTATGTTTTATATAGGAAAAATAAATTAGTAAAAATAAGTGCTTGAAAATAAATAAAATTTAATTTGTTTCAAGAAATAAAATATTGTTTCATTGGGTTTTATTATGTAACTTTAATTAAGTAATAGTGTAATTTTGTTTCTGGTGTTTTTTTGCAATATTTAAAAATTTTAGGTCTAACTTATATAAAATAATAAATAATGAGATTTTTTTCACTATTAATTTATAAATTGTGACTTTGTTTAAAATTAAATATTATCAATAAAAACATTACTTTAAGAATCTCGAATGGGGTGTAAAAAATTTTTTTTTAACTATGAATTTTTGTTGATTTTCAACTGACTTTTTATGACGTTTACATTGATTCTCAATCTGATAAAAAAATAGAGGGTTAAAGAATATCTTAATAATACTGGGTGACGTCATGAAAAATTTAGAAATACTATCAAAAAACGATGGGGCGGTTTTAGAAAAGACTACTGCTAATAAAATCGTATTAAACCAGAACTCAATTGTGAAAATTGATGCATCAATCGAAGAGGTCTTAAATTTTCAGAAAGAAGGAAATTCTTTAGTTATTAATTTTAAAAATGGCGAACAATTAGTTGTAGAAAGTTATTTTGACGATCCCTTAAATAGTCATAATATTTTATTTAATGACAATGGTCAGCTTTATTGGGTTGAGTTCACAGATGCTGCCAATGAAATAGCTTCGACTATTAAATATTATCCAATTGATGATATTTCAGCACTTATCGCTGGAAACTCAAGTACAGCTTTGACAGGGTTAACTCCATGGTTAATTGCAGGGGGATTAGCTGCTGGAGTAGTTGCTATTGCAGATAATATGAGTGATTCAGATAAAAAATCTAATTCTGTATCGCCGGAACCAGAACCACCAATTAACGATGAATTAGAAGAAGCAAAACAGCTCGTTAATGATGCAGAGAAAGCTTATCAAGATCTTAAAGATTTGATTGAAGATAAATTAAATGATGGGTTAATTACCCCTGAGGAAAAAGCTGAATTAGAGGAAGCATTACAAGATGCAAAGGATGCTAAAGATGCTGCTCAAGATAAAGTCGATAACTTGGTAGATGGCGAGGAAAAATCTGATTTACAAGATCGACTAGATGATTTGGTTGATGAAGAGTTGCCACCAATTAATGATCAAAATGGTGATGGTGTACCAGATGATCTCGAGCAAGCTTTACTAGATGCTGAAGAAGCTGTAGCCAATGCTGAACAAGCGTACGAAGCATTAAAAGATTTAATTTTAGAGAAGAATGAAAACGGCCTGATTACACCTGCTGAAAGAGCGGAATTAGATCAAGCTAAAGAGGCTTTCGAGAGTGCCAAAGCCTTAGCAGAAACTAAAACAAATTTATTACCAGAATCAGTTCAATCTCAAAAAGATGCTTTGCAGGAACGTCTTGAAGATTTAGTGGATATCATCCTACCTGAAATTAATGATGAAAATGATGATGGTATCGTAGATGATATCGCTGAAGCACTCATTCAAGCAGAGTTGGCTGTTGCGGAAGCTGAAGCAAAGTATGCAGCTGCTGAAAATGCTTTAACTGTTGCAAATCGTGATGGATTAATTAATCCAACAGAGCTTAATGCTTTACAGAATGCTTTAGAGCAGGCACAAATTGCTAAATCAACTGCTCAAAGTAAAGTAAATGCTCTACCTGAATCTGTTCAGGAACAGAAAGATGCCTTTCAAAATCGATTAGATGATCTGACTGACATAAGTTTGCCTGAAGTAAATGACGCAGATGGTGATGGCATTGTAGATGGCTTACCAGAAGCGATTCAGGAAGCGCAGTCAGCTGTAGAAGAAGCTGAAGCTAAATATGCTGAAGCTCTTAATAATTTAGCTTTGGCTCAAAAAGATGGCTTAATTAACCCGCTTGAACTCAGTATTCTTGAACAGAAAGTACAGGCTGCACTTGATGCAAAAGAAGTTGCTCAAGATAAGGTAAATGTATTGCCAAATGGAGCGATTAAAGATGGTTTACAAGATCGTCTAGATGCTCTTGTAAATATTGACTTACCTGAAGTCAATGATGCGGATGGTGATGGCGTACCAGACGGCGAAGATATTACACTTGAAGAAGCAACAGAGGCAGTAGAGGCGGCTGAAGCAGCATATGCTGAGGCAGAGCAAGCACTAGCAGATGCAGAATCAGATGGTTTAATCACGCCAACAGAACTTGCTGAGCTGACTCAAGCACGTGATGATGCACTTGCTGCTAAAGAAGATGCACAAGCGAAAGTTGATGCACTTCCAGAAGGAGCAGACAAAGA